>NZ_JQCR01000001.1:300000-582292 GCF_000757885.1 Paenibacillus wynnii
CAATTCAGGGCTCAGTGCCAGATCGCTCATCAATCCCCAGGCCCATCCGCGTGAACCGCCTCCGATATAAGCAATTTGCAGTTCCTCTATACGATTTCCGTTCTTGATCATGTTCAGTTCCTCCTAGAGTTTGTGTATAGAGATTCATTTCATATACACAGATTATCAAAATAATAGTTTTTTTCTCCGCATATAAACGCTTATTTCCCATTAATGCCGCTTTTTTTGCTATAGTTAAGTCAAAAAATAAATGGGCTCGAAAGGAGTATTCCGATGTCGCTCCCGCACCTTCCGAACTTACTTCGCTTTGGTGAAAATAAAGACCCGTTCCACGTCGAATTCGACCGGAGAACGGGCCATTTCTCCATGGCAACCAACCATTACCACAGCGATTATGAAATTTACTATTTATTTAACGGCGAACGCAATTACTTTATCAAGGACAGCGCCTATCATGTACATCCCGGAGATCTGGTGCTGATCGATTCTAACGCGGTGCATAAGACCTCTGACTTGGGCGTTGCCAACCATGAACGAGTCGTCCTCTATTTCACGCCGTCCTATTTCGACGGGTACTCGCCGGAGGAACGGGAGCTGCTTCTGGCTCCCTTCTCCCAAGGCAATCCACTAATGAGTCTTAACCTGCAGGAGCGGATGCAGGTGGAAGATTTATTAGCCTCCCTGCTCACAGAGCTGAACGAGCAGCCTCCCGGCTACTGGCTTCACATCCACCATATGGCAGGGGAACTGCTGCTGTTCACGGCTCGCAGTTTCTGTAAGCGAGGTGCTCTTCCTGACTATGAGCCGACTCCCGTTCAGCGGAAAATTTCGGACATTGTCCGTCACATCAATCTGCATTTCAACGAACCACTTGAGCTGAATGACCTGGCCCGTCAGTTCTTCATAAGCAAGAGCCACCTAAGCCGGGTGTTCAAGGAGGTCACCGGCTTCGGCTTCGCTGAATATGTCAACATCACCCGGGTGAAGGAAGCGGAGCGGCTGCTGCGCGAAACAGACTACAGCGTCACCCTCGTGTCCGAACTCGCCGGCTTCGACAACATTTCTCATTTCGGCAAAATGTTCAAACGGCTGTCGGGCCTAACTCCCAGAGCTTACCGAATGCTGGACCGACCGGATGGAAGAGGCGGGAAAAAGACTAAGCGGGTTGTTTCACGTAAAGCATCCGATAAATTAGGACAGCCACCCGAGCGCGAGTGAGGTTATCTTTGGGATGAATGCTCCTTCGTCGCAATAGCAATGAATCCTTTTTTTTCACTATCTATCAATTCTTCCGAAAGACACCGCCCAGCAAAAAAGAAGCCTCTTCTTCCGCATAACAGGCTTAGACATGTCTTTGGTGATGTCTTGTTCCCGTCTACTTCCAAAAGGCTTCTTAAATAGAAAGCTGTCTCTACAGCTAATACTGTCAATGATCAGCTTTTTAATTTTTATTATCGAGCATAACCAACTTTTCAGTCGAGTTTTTTGCTGTGTTTTTTGTTGTATGTACTACTTGTACGATGTTTTTATAAGTTTGTTTTGACCCGAATACTAACAAAGGAACACCAATGAAGTCTATTTTCAGCCAACGGGAAAGTAACCCGCCGATAGTCATGGAAAAAGGCACTGTAGGGGAAGTATTGGATAGAATTATTTTTTCGTGTAGAACATTCTCCTTTTGAAGCATTTCGATTAAATTGTACAATCCTGGGACAAGTATTTTTGATCTGCCTCTACCCACTGTATAGACTTTATTTCCTTCTTCATCTAATCCGTGGAAGTACAACTTCCCCCTATCCTTATAGGTCAGCTTGTTGTAATTGTGAGAATGTAATATTTCATCCGTTGTTGGTTCGCGATTCTCATCTAACTTTTTGAGATGATAGGCAGCAGCCATTGCCGTAGTATGAGTACCCCCGAAATCGTTATATATAAAAATCATATTATATACCTTCCCATTTCATAAGTTTAGATTAATCTTATTAGTTTTCCCGATTCATAATTTCATATTCACCAAAAACAGAGTGATTCTTGATGTAAGAGATTTAGTATGATGCGAGATATATATATAAAAAAGCCCTGATATCTCAAGGCTTCCTTGATGATCAGGACTGATGTGGGTTATAAGATTTCGAAACCTACTTTCTGCACATGTCCGGCAATCAGTGTAATTCGGCGTACCGGTTCAGCGGTGATCTGGTGGAATACGGCCTGTTGTTCTCCGGTAAAATACTGCTCCACTGCCATAACGGCATCGGCATCAACAGTTAAAGTTCCTTTACGTAGCGGTGTGGTTTCCAATACAATCTCACCATTCTGGATCTGTTCCCTAAATCGGTTCAAGCCCATTTCCCATGGAGCTCCGTTATGGAAATGATCGTGAAGTAGCTTTCCACCCGAGAATGCATAACCAACATTTCCTGTGTAATCGATGCTCAGCAGGACATCCTCCACTACCTGTAGCACTTCAGGGTCAATGTTTATAACCACTTTGTGGTCGTGCACTCGATCGATATGCAAAGGAATCTGTATACACGGGATTTGGACATGATACCTGCGGAACAAGCCATCCAGTTCCATGGACGCCTTGTACTCGTCTGCATCCGATATCCATCCCGGCAGAGATTCTTCATAGTAGTACTCCCGGAAGGTAAATTCGTCTTTTCCATCTATGAAGAAATCAAGGCCCTTTTCTGTCACAGCCAGTGGCACTTCGGAGAATAGAATACGCCGCTTTCCGGCGATTTCAGCCTCCCAAAGTGTACTGGCTTCCTCTGCCGTCATGACGTACAGCTGCACCGCCCGCTTTTGCTCACGAGTGATGTGAATCAAGACGGAGGTGTTTTGCGGGACTGTAGCAATGGCAGTACCATCCTCTCCCCGTTCAATCCCGCCGTCATCGACAGAAATACGGTCCTGATCTTCCAGATCGAATGCCAGCTCCCCGTCCACACCTTCCGGCAAAGCGAAGAAATATGTCACCGCATCCGCCGATTCGACCATCGTTACGGGCTGCGCCGTTGCATACCGTAAATTCAATCCGTCCAAATCGAAATGAAACGGCAGCATCATAGCAGCATTCCGTCGCACAGTGAGCAGATTCTTCCTCGGGAACGTGAGTGTACCTCTTTCAGTGGTTACCTTAAAGCATACATTCTCATGTGATTTCATCTCCACATGGTCCTGATAATTATTAATAAATACATATCCCGAATTGCCGTCAGTACGAACAGCGTAGCGTAAAGGTTCGATATCCTCCGAATGGATGGACTCCGCCCCTTCTGGGAGCACCGTAGCCATCGGGGCCAGCCGTGGTCCGAACCGCTGCAGGAAATAGTGAAGAGGCCGAAGCAGATGGTTGGAGGACCGAATTTGTCCAAATTCTCCGATCGGAGCCTGAAAGTCGTAGGTGATCCTCGGTGTCGTACTTTCATTTAAATAACCGGTTTTCCCGACTGGATTGGTGCCTCCGTGAAACATATAATAACCTAGGAAGTTACATCCGCCGGCGATCTTGACCAGGCTCATCGCCAGAACGCTCACCGGTTCCACTTGAAACCTAGATAAATACCATGTCTGCATTCCGCCACCCATTTCGCAGCACGCAAACGGGTATTTCGTTTTGCGATACGCCGGCTGAAACTCACCAGTCTCCGCTTCATCGTCGTGATAGCTGACAAAGACATATTCGTTCGTAGGTCTCTGTGTGGGATTGTCTGCACTGATGCTCCATGGCGTATAGGCGTATCCACCATAGAGGGGTAAGACCTCGTCTTCGAGCACAGGTGCCTGCCCCCATCCCGTACTCGTATAGATTGGGGCCACCAAGCCGACATCCACTGCCAACTCTTTGAGCAGTCGCATGTGTTCCTCGCCTCCGCTGCCTCCGCTTAGGTATTCATCTCCCTGCTTGGCAGTCAACTCCCACAGAGCTGCAGCAGCATTGAACTCATTCTCAAGCTGAATTCCGATTACAGGTCCGCCGTCTTGGAACATCAGATCGTTCGCTTGTCTACCGATTTCCTCATATAACCGACGAACATATTTCAAGTACCCCTCATCGTTTGAGCGGACATCGAACGGTCTGCCGAACAGCCAGTCCGGTAAACCGCCGTTTCGTACTTCTCCATGACAGAATGGACCCATCCGAAGGATGACATGGAGTCCGTGTCGCCCGCATAGTTCCGTGAATTTCCGCAGATCACGCGATCCCTGCCAGTCGAATAGGCCTTCTGTCTCTTCATGATGGTTCCAGAAGATGTAGGTGGCGATGACATTAATTCCTGACATTTTCATCTTTGCAAGTTCCGTTTCCCAATCCGATTCCGGATAACGCGAGTAATGAAATTCGCCGCAGATCGCGATAAACGGCTTTCCTCCGAGCTCCATGTAATAATTTGTAAAAGATATTTGTATTCCCTTCGGATTACTGCCGCCCAGCCGAAGAGTTGACGGATAGATCAATTTAGGGGAAATCCGGGCATTAATAGCATATTCCATAGTAGACACTCCTCTCATTCATAAAGCCCGCTCCCACGGCGAATATCTTTTGCCGTGGAGCGGGCTTTTCGGTTCTGTCGGCTTATTTAATACAATTGTATACGATCTGTGCCACTTGAGCTCGGGTAGCAGTAGCCTTAGGATCCAGCTCTTTGCCATTTCCCTTGATCAATCCCGCTTCCACTAATACCTTCATTGCATCTTTTGCATAGACGGCTACGGCAGCTGTATCCACAAAGCTTTCATAGTCCTTACCGTTTATAGCGGTTGGTAGCTCATCCAGTTGCTCTCGAATGTTGTATAGAATCATAGACATATCTTGTCGGCTTATGGTTGCTTCCGGTGAATAATGATTGCCGCCCAAACCGGAAACCAATCCTAATTTCTTTGCTGTAGCCAAGTACTTTGTATAGTACTTATTCCCTGCATCCGAGAAATTATCGGTTATTCCAGCATCTGTCTCGATCCCGTAAGCATTCATAACCATCATCAGGAAGTCAGCCCGTGTCACCTTTTTGTCTGGTGCAAATGTACTTCCGCCAACGCCATTCGCAATCCCTCTTGCCGCCAAATAGCTAACGGCATCGCTATACCAGTTTTCTGAAGTAACATCATTGAACTTCACTTCGTTATAACCTATGGCATAATTTGAGAAATGGGTGGTCTGAAAGTTAACTTTACCTGTTGCCGCATCGTAACCTCCCCTAACCGCCTTGAGGTTTCCTGCTTTGTCGATGTAATATACAACAATGGAATTCTTCTTTTCACCCGTCTCTGGAGTATAAGGCACGCTAATCTTTACCGTTCCTCCGTTGAATTCTGTGATTTCAGCATTACCTGCTGTTACAGAGAAATCATATACCGATCTGTCCCCTATTTTGTTCTGAACAGTTTCTGGCAAGTCGGATTTAGCAAGTTTCGTGATGCTTATCATGTCCGCTGCTGTACTCCCAATGGCAGCTACTGCTTTTGGATCAAAGGTGATCGCAGCAATACCTGCATCCACTCTTAATTCTGCTTTTGTAGAGTCTACTAACGTTTTGAGAGCTTCCTTCTGAATTATTAAATGAACAGATTTTACATCTGCTGCAGATTCAATCTTGATATCGATCACTACTTTTTGTCCGGCGACTTCGGATTCTTTGGCCTTTTGGATCAGGTCAGTGATCACGCTTGATTCAAGCTTGGCAGTGGTTACATTTGTTACCGTATCCTTTGTGGCCTTGATAACAACGCTATATAACGTAGTATTGCCAGTGATAAGAATAATCGGCTCTGTTTTTGGAGTATTCATTTCCCCGGTACTGCTACCAGAAGGAGTAGTTGGGGAAACTTGCGTAACTGGGGCGTCACTGGTTTTAACTAGAACAAAGTCGTCATAAGAACCCCAGTCACCAGCCTCCGCGTCCAGATTAACCCCTATTTTCAGCGTTCCGTCAATGACCTTAATATTTTCAATCGTTGCTTGGTTCCATACATTCCAGCCCTTATTAGCAAAGCTAGAAGTTAATGAAGCCTGATCACCGCTTACTGCGTACATCTGATTCTTCACTTCTTTGCCAGCGCCTTGCGACCATGCCGACAAAATGTAGGTTCCATTCGACAAGCCGGTAATCGTCTGGAATGCTTCAAATGTATAGGCCGTTTCCTTCCAATATCCAAGCGACTTTGAACCTGTATATGCGGCGGAATCCGCTGCAAAAGGCGTAGAATCAGAAAGGGTCCAACCTTCAGGAGTACCCCCCCCATTGGCTTTTTCAAAACTGTAGTTCATAACGGGGTTCGGGTCCACAGTGAAATGAATGGTGTACGTTCTTGTACCCCCACTTGTTACAACAACCATTGCGCTGCCAGATAAAGTAGTTGCTTGTGTAATTACTGCCACTCCGCCGCCTGTTGTTGCCGTAACTGAAGGCAGGGTAGTCGTTCCATATGGCAGAACCACATCATAGTCCTGAATGATTGGATTAAAGCCCGGAACCGAAACATCATTCACTTTTAAATCTGCTAATTGGGTGGTATCTTTCTTGGTCAGTTGGAATTCGTCAATGTTCCCCCACTGCCCACCGGAAAGTTTATAATGGGCACCTACGGTTAGCGTTCCTTCTGTAACTTCAATATTATCCAGTACGGGTTTGCTCCATTTTCTCCAGCCTGTATTGGTAAAGCTCTGAGTGGCACTTCCGGCAAAAATCTCCACCACATCTTCGCCGCCTCCACCGGAGACCCAAGCGGACAATGTATAAGTCCCATTTTCAAGCCCCATGATCGTTTGAGAAGCAGTGAACTCCGCAGAATTCGCACTATAGTAGTGTAATGTCACTGCACCGGAGTGGTTGTCATCCGTTATTTCAATTGCGCTTGCATCCCCTGTAATGGTCCACGAATTCAAACCATCCTCAAAACCAGGGTTCTGAATCAAACTTGAACTAGGTACTACGGTAACTTCGCTAGAGGCAGTAAAACCTCCATCATAGGTAACAGCCGTTACGGTTGCAGTCCCGACGGAAATTCCGGCAATAATCCCAGTATAAGGGTCTGATTTTACAATTCCGGGATCAGAACTCGTATAGCTAACTCCTTTATAGGTTGCATTTGCGGGATTTAAGATGGCCGTTAACTTACCCGTGCTCCCCACCTCAATCGTATCCGTATACTTATCAAGAGCCACCGATACAACAGGATTCGGGTTGATTTCGGCAGCGCCATCAATGAATGCATCCATAGCGAATGTCGGTGAGCCATCTAGGTTCCATACAGACAAGGGATATCCAAACAAGATTCCTTCAGGTTCCCAGTAAAATATACCAGTACCCATACTGTTTGCAACGGCGTGCAGTTTATTTTGAACGGCTACAAGCATGTTATAAACGCTATCCACATCGATCGAAGCATCCCCGCCCACTTCAACAATCATAACTTCCTTCCCATATTTCTCTGCCAGTTTGTTTAAATTCTCACTTAAAGCATCAATGGTGGAAGTATAGATGATATCCGGATAATAGGACAAGCCTATGATATCGTAATCGCTATCTTGGAGACCGGCAGCTACGAGACCGGCATAATACGAATCAACGCCCGCTTCAGCTCCACTTGATCTATGGATGATAACCTTGATGTCTGGAAACACCGATTTGGCTGCAGCCGAGCCGGCTTGAATGAGTTGAACGAGATTGGAAGTATTGCTATAGTTCCCTACTGGCCACATCATTCCAGAATTGATTTCATTTCCTATTTGTACCCACTCCGGTGTTACTCCTGCATCTTCTAAAGCATTCATCACTCCAGCAGTGTATTCCGATACATGAGCTTTCAATTGTTCAATAGTATCGTTTTTCCATGCAGCAGGTGTCGTCTGCGTTCCCGGATCCGCCCAAGAATCGCTGTAGTGCAAATCCATCATGATCCGAAAACCGAGATTGCTTGCGCGTTTTGCTAAAGCAACTGCTTCTGGTGTACTGTTATGACCATTGGAAGGGTCATCTGAGGGATTCACCCATGCCCTAATTCTTATGGAATCCACTCCATGATCCTTTAAAATCTGTAGAAGATCCTGCTCTTCCCCAGCATCGTTATAAAATTTTTGACCTTTAGCTTCCAATTGCAGCAGCCAACCGACATCCGCGCCTTTGGCGAATGAGCCAGGAGCAGATGAAGCTTTTGCCTTTGTAGGTATACCGAATGATGTTATGGATAGAATCATTACAAATGTAAGAATGATTGCAAGAACTCTCTTTCTGTTTTTCATATAACAACCTCCATAGTTAATTTTGTAAAACTTAGATTTTTTTCTTTTTCTTAAAGCGCTTTCACAAAGACATTAAGGCCAATCATAGTAAGATTGTTTTCTGTTCTCCATAATGGATAATCTCCCCTAAAAGCCGGCGTCAGCGTCAGCATTAGCGTATTGTTATTATGTATGCCACCCCCCAAATCCGTGTAGGTTCAATGATTCTCTCCTGTCGTAACTCTTTGTGTGTACTCATTATATAAAGAATTCAGGAGCCCGATAATAAAGGCAAACAACTAAAAGTAATACTAAATCTACGATTTGAAATAAAAAAGTTTAATCCTTAGTCCTAACGGCAAAAGCCCACCATTCCCGAACATCATCCTACTAGCCATTGAGGCAATCCCTGCATTAAGATTTAAAACGCTATATTCAGCCACTCTTTTCGCGTAAAAAAAAGCTGCTCCAAAGCATAGCTTTGGAGCAGCCCGGAAGCTGTTACCTATTATTTATTTGCAGCCAGGAAGGCGTCAATTTGAGTCTGCATTTCAGTCTGAACCTTGTCTATACCAGCCGCTTTGAGCTGTTTGATCAGCTCTGCCTGGCCTTTGTCAATATCAGCAATCAAACCGTATTCCAGCGGAATCGCATAACGCAGCATTACGTTTCCGATATTCGCCACTTCGTTCTTCACCGCAGCTGTGTCAAAGACAAAGGTCTCCAGTGGAAAGTGGAAAATATTGGACTGCCAGCTATTGAACATGTTGTCAGCTTCTACAGGATAAGCAGAGTCTTTACGGTTCAGCGGGGAGTTCCAGCCCCAGTTCGAGAATCCAGTGTAATTCCCAGCCGCAGGCCCTGCACTGAACTTATCATCACCTACAGGAGTGTAGTGGGTTCCGGCAATGCCGTACATGGTCAAGTCGTGAATTTCTTTATCATTCTGCAATAGATCTATCAACATCAGGGAACGTTCCGCGTTCTTCGAGGTTGCATGGATAGATATACCATTCTGGGTCGAGATGGCGGCAATTTTCTTCTTGTCCGGAGTGAGGTCTGCAATTCCCAGCTCCACATCCGGCTTGTCACGGCGCATTTCGGCGAGGTCAAACGCTACAGTACCCAAGTTATGGGCATAAGAGGAAACTTTACCTGCTTTAATATCCTGCCATACATCATTTTTGTTGCTGACTACGTTTTTGGACCATACGCCGTTGTCTGCAAGATCCTTGTAGTACGTAAGCAGTTGCTTGAATTCAGGAGTGTCGTAAATGTTGAATACTTTTCCACTTGCATCGTCCAGCTTGTAAGCCAGCGGCAGCAGGTTGGCATCCACCAGGTTAAAGTTGTTATTCTGCTCCAGCAGGGTTTGGTCTAGCTCATGAAATTTCCAGCCATCGGCAGGTTTAGCCCCGTAAGCAGTCATACCTTTTTCATCCTTAGCAACCGCTTTTAAGTAATTAGCATAGGATTCACGACTATTAATTTCTGGAAGATTGTATTTCTTGCGTAGGTCTTCACGGTACAACACAACCTTGTCGGTAACCTCAACATTGTTGTTCGGAACCATGAAGAGCTTGCCATCCACTTTTGCTTGATCCCAGTTCACTTTAGGCATGGCTTCCCAAGTTTGCGGCATATACTTGGACAACATATCATCGGTCAGCTCCATGAATCCGCCTTTGAGCGCCTGATCGTTATAGAAGGCCCAGTTCGCAGTATACACAAGGTCGAAATCCTCATTGGCTGCAAATTTCAGCGGGTACTTCTGTGTCCAGTCCGACCAGTCGAGGAATTCCGCTTCCACTGTAGCATTAATTTTTTCCTTCAACTTGGTATTCAGCTCGCCGAACACCTTGTCGTAATCGGCAGGCTTACTGCCTACGAGCAGCATTTTAAGTTTGACTTCTTTGGAAGTGTCGGGTGCGCCAGCATTCGTGGCTGCTCCTTCTGTAGCGGTTGCTCCGTTATTCGTGGCTTCCGCAGCTGTATTCGAGTTGTTTCCGCCTCCGCATGCACTGAGAATTGTCCCGAGCATCATCACCATTGCCAGCGTAGCCGTTAGTTTCTTTTTCTTCTTTGTCATGACCGATGTTTCCCCCTAATCGAATAGTTGGTTGGGTTATATATTGATAACCAGGTTGACCTGAGATTATCCCTTGACTGCGCCGATCGTCAAGCCTTGCACAAAGTATTTCTGAATGAACGGATAAGCAAGCAGGATTGGCCCTGTAGCTACAACCGTCATTGCCATCTTCAGGCTTTCGGTAGGTATATTGGTAGTTACAACCGCACCCGAAGCCATCATTGCCTTGCGCATGCCATCCATATTGCCAAGCATTTTGTACAGATAGTACTGAAGCGGCATGAGCTCGGACTTGGAAATAAAGAGCAATGCATTATACCAGTCATTCCAGTAGGCTAAAGCAATGAACAGGCCGATGGTAGCCAGAGCAGGCTTGGACAAAGGCACAATCAGTTGCATGAAGATCCGGAAGTCACCTGCTCCGTCAATCTTTGCGGATTCCGTTATCGCATCCGGAATGCTGCTCATGAATGACTTCATGACGATAATATAGAACACATTCATCAGCATTGGCAGAATCAGCACCAATAACGTGTCTTTCAGGTGCAGGTAGTTGATGATCATCAGATACCAAGGGACCAGACCCCCGCTGAACAAGGTAGTGAAGAAGAAAAAGAACGAGAAGCGGCCGCGCCATTTAAAATCTCTCCGGGACAACACGTAAGCCGTCATGGAAGTCAGAAACAATCCTACCACGGTGCCGATTAACGTAACGGAAATCGTCACACTGTAAGCCCTGAGCATATCCGCCGGAAATTTGAACAGCAAGCTGTAGGCTTCCATCGAAAAGTTCGAAGGGATGAGCTGGAACCCTTTCTCGATAATGGTGCTCTCCTCGCTCAGAGAGGAGGACACCACCAAAATGAAGGGAATGATGCAGAATACGGCAAGCACCGTAAGTGTAAAATATCCGATTATCGACAGCACCAGCCGGTCCGTGTTTCCACGCTTGCGGCGCACCTTCGTGGTTTGGATATTTGCAGTAGTTGAACTCATGGCAGTACCTCCTTTTCCTAGAATAGAGCACGATCTTTATCATATTTACGTACCGCATAGTTAGCGAGCATGATGGTCACAAAGCCTAGCAGAGATTGATAGAAGCCGGCCGCAGCAGACATACCAATTTCATTCGAAGTGGTCAACGAACGGAATACGAATGTGTCAATAACGTCGGTAGACGAGAACAGCAAGCCGTTGTTGCCGACCATGTTGTAGAACATTCCGAAATCTCCGCGGAAGATATTTCCGATGGCCAGCAGGACCAGAATAATTACTGTAGGCATCAGGTTTGGGATCGTAATCTTCATAATACGCTGGAAGATATTCGCCCCGTCAATCTCGGCCGCCTCATACATCTCGGTATCAATACTTGTAATTGCAGCCAGATACATGATCGACCCGTAGCCCAGTGTCTTCCAGGCGGATACAACCACGAGGATGATCGGCCAGTAAGCAGATGTATTGTAAATATCTACCGGCTCCATGCCGAGCCCCTTCAGCATTACGTTAATGGTACCTACGTCGAAGTTGAACAGGTTATAGGCAATGGCTCCAACCACAACCCAGGAAATAAAGTAGGGCAGGAACAGTACGGTTTGAGTCAGCTTCCGGAACCATTTACCTGCAACCTCGAAGAGCATAATTGCCGCAAAAATTTGAAGGACGTTGTTCACAACGATAAAAGCAATATTATACAGCGCCGTATTTCGTGTTACGCGCCAGGCGTCACCGGAACCAAAGAAGAACTTGAAGTTGTCCAGTCCATTCCATGGACTGCCGAATATCCCCCCGCTGTAATTGAATTGCTTAAACGCCAGTACAATGCCCGCCATGGGCACGTAAGCGAACAACAGGAAAAACAATACCGCAGGAGTTAGCATCAGGAGCAAAGATCTATACTTCTTGACATCATCCCAGAATCCATGTTGTTTCAGTTTCATCTTGAATCCCCTTTCCATGTCACTACTTCTCTATAACTTTATTATAAAGAAGGGTTCACCTGGAGGGGATTAAGCCTAACAACTATAACTAATACTTTTGCAACGATCGTTTAAAACACATCATATTCTTTTATTAAAAAAAATCGCCCACGGTCTGAAATCGACCGGGGCAACACGATAAATAGCTATATTTTATTCTTTTTGCGGTACTCTCCGGGCGTCATGCCTGTTATCTGCTTAAATTGACGGTTGAAATATATGATGTTCTTGTAGCCCATGCGATCGGCGATTTCATAGATCTTAAGGGTCGGATCGCTCAACAGCTCGGTCACACGGTTCGTCTTGCGCTCATTAACATATTCGCTAAATGGCAGCCCGTATTCTTCCTTGAACAGATAGCCCAGGTAATTAGGTGTAAAGTCGAAATGTACGGCAACCTCTTTCAAGGTAATTTTCTTCTCCAGATTCTCTTCCACATAACGCATGATCTCATCAATCAGTTTTCGCTTCTGGCGCTGTCTCTTCACGTATAGCTGCTCCGACAACTCAAAGAATCGCCTTCTCAACCATGACAAGATGTCGTGAACGGTCTCGAACTGGAATAGGATATCCGGCTGATGCGATTCCCACTGCAAGAGCTCATACAGATTCTCGTTCTGCTGCTGTAGATCCGCATGGAGCTTGGAGGTGATACGGATAATCAGCCCGTAGACGTCCTTTTTGCCGGCAGCCGGCAGATCCTTCGTGAACAGCTCCAGCAGATGATCGTCAATCGCCACCAGATCATACTGGATAATAGCCTCCAGCAGCCGGTCAACGGTTTGTTCAAGGAACGCCCCCGGTGTTCCTCGTGGCAACGATTCCGTTGTATCACGGATCAGGCGGTTCTTGCCCAGCAGCCACTTGGCACTGAGCGCAGCCTGCGCCTGCTGGTAGGATTCATGCAGACCAGTCTCCTCCTGTGCGTAACGGCCGACACCTACAGTCACTGTATATGGTGACTTCTCTGCTACTTTCCCGACAAGCTCCTCCAATTGATGCAGGAAATTCTCCTGCGAGAGAGCAGCCAGAATGACAAAACGGGTATGTTGAACAGCAATGAGCGTGCCCAGCTTGGCCTCTTCCACAAAGGCTTTAATCATATCAGTAATTTGCCGTGTCCGATTGCGCACTTCCTCTTCAGGCAAATCGCGCATTTTCCATTCCAGGTCATCGATTTCCACAATCGCAGCCGCAGAGCCCTTCTGTAACAGCGAAGTCAGATGGCTTCGCAGATGCGGCTCTGCGGGATCAGTCCTTCCTTCCTCGAACCAGCGCAGCAGAAGCTCCTTGTTCACAAGAGATAGCGCTTCGATGTAGGAACGATCCTGCTCTCTCTCCTGTTCCATTTTGGCACATAGTGAACCCAGCATCTCATACAAATCCTTATCCTCAACGGGCTTCAGCAAATACCCCGAAGCGTTGATCTCAATAGCCTCTTTGGCGTAACTGAAATCCTCATGACCGCTGATGAACACAATCTTGGTCTTGGGATTCACAACCTTAGCCCTGCGCGCAAATTCGGTTCCGGTCATGATCGGCATCCTTATGTCGGATAAAATAATATCCACCCGTTCTTCTTCCATGACCTTAAGCGCATTGAAGCCGCTGCTCACAGTTCCTACTACTGTTATATCCAATCCGCTAGCCAGTACTCTGCGCCGCAGCCACTCCAGATCGACCGCTTCATCATCCACCAGCAATACATTGATGCTCATATGAAAAAGAACCTCCTGTGTTTGTGAATCACATCCTTACATTGGAGCAGGTCCTTCTTCCCCCTCTTCACCGGCTTGAAGCCCGGCAGGAAGCAGAAGCTGAACGGTTGTGCCCCCACCAAAAATGCTGGCGATAGTGACCCCGTAGGCGTCTCCATATCTGAGCTTGATTCGCTCATTCACGTTCTTAACGCCATAGCCACCGGCCTGACTCGGCCCTTTCATCATATTTCGGATGGTTTCGGGACGCATGCCAATCCCATTATCGATGACTTTTAGCTCAATATTGTTGCCCACCCGTCGGCCCGTCAAGCGGATAATGATGGTCTCGCCGAACCAAGCGTGCTTGAAGACATTCTCCACAAAAGGTTGCAGAACCAGCTTGATCACCTGCATCTGCATAATCTCCGGTTCCACATCGACATAGACCTTGAACGAATCCGCATATTTGACCCGCTGGATATCAAGATAGGTAGCGACCTGCTCCAGTTCCTTCTGCAGTTCGATATATACATTGCCCTGGTTTAGGGTCAGCCGGTAAAATCGCGAGAGTCCCTGCACCATCTCTGTGACCTTGCTGATTTCTCCTAGATTTGCCAGACTGCTTATCGTTGAGAGCGTATTATACAAAAAATGCGGATTAATCTGCGCCTGCAGCGCTTCCAGCTCGGCTTGTTTCTTCTGAATCCCCTGCACATAGACGCTGTTAATGAGCTCCTGGATGTTAGTGGCCATTACATTAAACGAATCCGCAATCTGCACAAATTCATCATTGCCGGAGAAGCGTATCCGTTTCTGGAAGTTCCCCTCCTGAAAAGAACGGACAAGTCCTACGATACGGCTCATTTTCCGCCCCGAAAGCCTTGCAACCAGATATCCGATCGTGGTCATTACCAGGAAGCTGAGCGCACATGCTGCAAAGATCACGCGGCGCAGCCTGCCGGCATCCTTCGTCAAATACGTATCGGGTACCAGGGATTCAATCACGTAATTACTGTTAGGGATTTTTACATGCAGACTGAGAAAATTCTTGCCCCCATCCTCATAATTCGCCATGCCCCGCCGGAATAAGATGTTCCCAGTGTTCTCTTCCACTAGCCTGACTGCAATCCCCTCCTCTATGGGAAAAGTGTCAAAACCGCCGAACAAATCCTCCAAGGACACAGTGATGCGCACATAGCCGATCACCGTTTTGTAATCACTGAAATTAACCAATCTGCGGACATGAGAAATATTGCCCAGCTTCTGGTCCGTATCAATCTGCAGCCAGAGATTGTCCCGTTTCGAATCCTTGAGGGACTTGTACCACTCGCTGCCTTCGATGTCCGTAAAAGGCAAAATGTAATAATCGCTGTCAATAATCGGCTCATCCAGATTATCCCCGGAAATAATATTGAGGTCACTATTCGGGGTATAGAGCATGAAGCGTATTTTGTTTCCGAACAACTGCAGCGGCGCGGTAATCTGGGGAACAATCTCATCGAGCATAACCAGATAAATTTCAAACGGCGTCCCCTTCA
Organism: Paenibacillus wynnii; assembly: GCF_000757885.1. Taxonomy (NCBI): domain Bacteria; kingdom Bacillati; phylum Bacillota; class Bacilli; order Caryophanales; family Paenibacillaceae; genus Paenibacillus; species Paenibacillus wynnii. The sequence continues at coordinate 315,534 of NZ_JQCR01000001.1, forward strand.
GTTCAAGCGCGTGCTGAAAAGGCTGGCTCCCGAACAGGTTGTCCGACATACGCTGAATCTCATCCATCTGGTAGCGAATATTGTTCCTTGCCTGCTCCATTCCCGTTCGGATATTCGACTCGGCCATTTCTGTCCGGGAATCGGTCAGCATGGAATAGGAGATGTAGCCGATGAATACATCGGTCAGCAGCACCAGCAGCAGGTAGGGAATCATCATTTTGTAGGTAAAGGGCATGTATTTCTTCAGTTTAGGCATCATTAGCGATACATCCTCTGTGTGAATTTCGGTATGTCTATATTATCGTTCCCCTGTCCAAAAATAAATAGGCCGCAGCAAAAGCGCCGGAATCTATTCCGGCGCTAAGCCCCTCGCTTATATAGCTGCTTCAGAGGTTTGATAGCACCACTTCTGCCGCGGCAAGGCCCGTAGATACGGCTCTCACTGTAATTGTACCCGCTTCAGCGGAAGCCTGAATCAGCGCCAGGCACCAGCCGTTAAACACCCGGCGCACCTCAGCCTTATCCGGCTCATGGCTGCTCGGGTTGCCGTTACCTACGCCGAGAAGCTGACCGGCGCCTACCACCTCAAAGCGGATTTCATTATCAGCCGTCGGAACGACATGTCCCTGCCCGTCCAGCACGGCAACCCGGACCGGAATTGTATCCGAACCGTCCGCACTCGCCGCCAGCCGGTCCGGGTACAAGCGGATCTGAACCGGTTGGCCTGCGGTAACTGCCGCTTTCTCGGCAACCGTCAGTCCGCCGCGTCTGCCTATTGCTTTTATTTCTCCCGGCTCATAAATGACTTCCCAAGACAAATACCCGGTCCGGTCGACCGCCTGCTGCCCCAGGCTTCTCCCATTCAGAATCAGCTCTACCGTTTCTGTGTTAGAGAACACTCGGACCTCAATCCGCTTGCCTTCTGACCCGGGCCAATTCCAGTGCGGCAGCAGATGAACCATCGGCTCGTCCTTCCAGACCGCCTGCATGTAGTAATAACTGTCTTTGGGGAAGCCGCAGGTATCCATCAGCCCAAAATGCGAGTTCACACAAGGCCACTGATAAGGAGTCGGCTCTCCGCGGTAATCGAAGCCGGTCCACATGAAGACTCCCGTCAAAAAACGGTGATTCACCATATCGCTCCACGCCTGTTGCGGGTTGCAGCCCCATGAGGGAATGTTCGTGCCGTATTCGGAACAGTAGCCTCGTACGGGATCATCCTCATAGGTTCCCCGAGTCACCGTATAGCTGGCACATTCACTGCCAATCATCAGACGGTCAGGATATTGCTCATGGTCCCTGATATCCAGATGATCCCGGTGCCCGTAATTGTAGCCCGTGATATCAACAACATCATTGTAGCCGTTCTCGTTCCAGCCGTGATTCATCGCTGCAGAGGTCGGCCGTGTCGGATCTATCTTCCGGGTCGTATCCGCGAGGGTCTTCAAAATGCGGGCCCCCGTTACGGTTCCTTCGAGCACCTCTTCATTCTCCAGATTCCAGATGATCACCGACGGATGATTGCGGTCCCGGAGGATCATCCGCTTCAGCTGGGATAAGCCATTTGGGCTGCTGTCAAGCTTGCGGTTCTCGTCCATGACCAACATTCCGATCCGGTCGCAGATATCCAGAAGCTCGGGGGTCGGCGGATGGTGCGCACTGCGGTAGGCATTGGCCCCCATCTCCTTCAGCAGTCTCAACTTGTATTCAATCAGACTGTTCGGCAGCGCCACACCCACTCCGGCGAAATCCTGATGATTGCAGGTGCCTTTGATAATCAGCGGTTCTTCGTTCAGGAAAAAACCCTCATCCGCATCGAAGCGAATGCTGCGGATGCCGAAAACCGTCTCATACCGGTCTACCTCCGCACCGTTATACTCCAAGATGGATACCGCCTTATAGAGATAAGGTGAATCTGGAGACCACAATGTCGGCTGGTCCACCTGGAACATCTGCTCAAGCTCCGTTTCACCGTACCAATCGGCATAGGCTTGTACCGACTTGGCACAGATCTGTACTCCGGCTCCATTATAGATCTCCGTCAGCAGGGATACCGATCTGCTCTCTGTGTAATCATTGTGGATACGGGTATGGATATGCACCAATGCCTGCTGTGTCGTGGCTTCCGGTGTCGTAATATACGTTCCGTACTCGACTACGTGCAGGAGGTCTGTCTCTTCCAGCCAGACATGGCGGTAAATACCGCACCCCTCATACCACCAGCCTTCACATTCCGTCGCGTCTACTTTAACAAGAATGACATTCCGGCCTTCATCCCCATAACGGAGCACATCCGACAGGTCATAAGCAAATCCGATATATCCTCCCCGATTCTCGCCGATCAAATGTCCGTTAACCCATACGGTGCTGGTTCCGGAGACTCCGTCGAAGGTCACCGACCACTTGCGGCCGGCTGCCTCTGCCGGCAGCTCAAAGCTTTTGCGATAAAAGCCGATTCCGCCAGGCAAATAACCGTGGCTCCCATCCCTGGAACCCAGCGACTCATCCTGAACATACTGCTGCTCCACACACCAGTCATGCGGCAGAGAAAGAGAAGCCCATTCCAGTTGCTCCTTGCCCATCCCTTTATCGTTAAAAGCGATCTCTAGCCATTCCCCCTCGCGGATAGAACCGCAGTCGGTAATACCGCCCGTCATTCCAGCCTTGACTGCATGGGGAATGCGGATATCTCCTTTGTAAAAGCTCCAGTTCTCATCAAACAACCTTTTGTTTCTCGCTGTTTCAAACCTCACCCTGCGCCGCCTCCTTACTGAACTATATTCCATATTATAAATTAGCTTGTAAAACTATCGTTAGGACAATGATAGTATTGAATAGCACAAAATGAATGTGAAAAGACCTAACCATCAAAAGTTTCTTGATCATTAGGACTGGTTTTTTATACGGACTACAGAGCTCTTATTTGCAGAAAACATAAGGTTTCATTTAGCATGTGGACTCAGATGCAACTATTTACTGAAATATACTCCAAATATGCTGGGGGAAGATGTAATAAGAGCCCTACGGTCCGCAAGGATCAAGCTAATGGTTATCTCGTTCAAGTACCTTACTCTTCTGCTATTTATCAGATACCAAAGATGTGTAGATATTCCCGCCTCTGAAAAAGATTACGTGCTATGATAGGTTGATTGGGTAAATTTAGTAGAGATAAAGGAGAATTATGAATGAAGAAATTGCTTCATGTACTTTTGGCTTTGGGTCTGCTTTTGTGTATCAATATTACAGAAGGCGAGGGTGCATCGGCAGCTGTAGCGAAACAGGTCTTTAGAATTGGTGTGGATGCTATTCCTACTGTGCTTGATCCTGCCCCAACGGTTAACGATACGGCATCTTCAGTCATTAAAGGTTTGTTCGAAGGCTTAGTCCGTCTAAATGAAACCGGTCAGACCGTACCGGGCATAGCTAAGTCTTGGAAAATATCCAATGACGGCAAAACGTACACCTTCACGCTACGTTCCAGTGCCAAATGGAGTAACCAGCAGCCTGTAAAGGCCTCGGATTTCGAATATGCTTGGAAACGGGCTTTGTCCCCACAAGCTACCAATGGACTGGCTTTCAAAATGTTTATGATTGCCGGGGCAGAGAGCTATCACAACGGTATACAGAAGGACGCCTCAAAAGTAGGGATCAAGGCGCTGAACGATTACACGCTTCAAGTGACTCTTGCAGAGAAAAATTATGCTTTCATTCAGTTGCTTGCGGAAAATATCTACCTTCCGGTTAATGCAACAGTGGTCAAAGTCAATAAAAACTGGGCAAGCAGCACAAAGTCCGTGGTAACAAACGGTCCATACAAGCTGGCAGCATTGGACAATCATAAGGTCGTCTTGACCAAGAATCCCAACTATTATGCAGCTAAGGAGATTCAATTCTCAGAAGTTCAATTTCTTGTTCCAGCTGCGGGACAGCCTTCGAATACAGCTGCTTACTTGGACGACAAGCTAGACTGGATCGGTGGCGGGGAAACTACTGCTATTGATTATAGTCTCCTAGGTGCTGAAGTCTTAAATGAGAAATATGAGTTTCCGTACGCTGGACTCTATTACTATCAATTTAACTTGAACAAAGCTCCTTTTAATAATATTAAGATTAGAAAAGCTTTAGCTATGGCTGTTGATCGGGAGAGCTTACCCTACGGTACACCAGCCTATGGTAACGTTGCTCCGACTATTCATGGTGTTAAACAACCTTTTCGTTCAGAGATAGCGGATAGTGTTTATTTCAACCAGGATCTTAAAATGGCCAAGAAGCTACTGCAAGAGGGCTTACAAGAAGAAGGCTTAACGAAGCTGCCGAAGTTCAACATTATAGTGAATGAAGAGCAAAACCATGACCTGGTAGCCCAGTTCATCATTTCCGTTTGGAAAGAAAATTTAGGGATTGAGGCAAATGTTGAGGTTCAGAGTTGGAATGAACTGTTGGATAACCGCTACAGTCAGAACTTTACGGTGGCTAGAGCAGGATGGAGAGCGGACTATAATGATCCTGCTACATTCTTGGAATATTTCACTTCATGGAGTGAGGACAACGATTCCGGCTGGAGCAATAAGCAATATGACAGCTATCTGAGACAAGCACGGCAAACACAAGAACCCGCTGAGCGGATGCAGTTTTATGCCAAAGCTGAAAAATTGCTCATGGATAAAATGATCATCCTCCCACTTTACTATTATGCGGCTGATGTTCTAGCAAAACCGAATGTTAATAATGTGTATATAAACTTTGATGGTTCGATAGCTTTTACAAGAGGTTATCTTAAATAATCATAATCAATTACTGGGGATAGGTTAAATACCGCAGCATCCTTTTTTCCAATGGCTTTTGAGGCGTCAGCAGAATATTCCTGCTGACGCCTTTTACGGGTATATTGTCTTAGATAGTCGAACAAATTGACGATAACCGTTCTTCTTGATATCCTTTCGTACATTCGCGTACTTACCGTTACCTTCAGAGCTCAGGTTCAATTGTTTATGGATTGGCTAAATGTTCTACCCTTGACTAAGATATATAGCAGCGGATCATTATTCTGGACACTGAAATCCCATGATCGCTGAATCTTTTCGTCTTTTTTCACTGAAGGACGAATTCGCGCCTTGGAATCTGGCCATGCCCCATCCGAATCAAGCAAGTATTTTCCTTTTGTTAAAAATACAGGATGAAGGTCTTCTCTGCCAGTTGGAATACTCTTCTCAGTAATATTCTGTGCTGTAATAGTAACTTGTACCGCTTGGTCAGATTTTCCCGCAGTAGTGGTGATTTTTGTCTGCAAAGGTACGAACGCTTCTTCATCATCGACTAAGCTGTTCATAGACGAATCAAATTCTTCAAAATTGCTGAACATTCTTGTTTTTAACAGACGACTGTCTTGAATGTTGATGTAGCCGTAAGCAGAGTTCAAATTAGCCTTGATTTGGAAGGCATCGAGTATTATTTTTAGAGGAATAATCATGGAGTTCTCATAAATGACTGGAACGGTATCCATTGTGATCTTCATGTCATTCAAATAGGCAGCTTTAGAATCACTTGTCAGCCGGAGCTGGTGATTGCTAAATACAATGTTAGCCATCTTTGATTTGGCATTATACGTGACTTCAGCACCAAGCAACTCACTAATGGAACGAAGCGGAACCATCAATCTTTGTTTAGTGTCAATGTATGGAGCTTTAGGAGCTGTATACAAAATATAATATTGATTAACCTTTAAATGAGTCAGAGCTTTTTGAGTTGACGGAGTTGCTGCGCTCGCCATATTTGTTATGCCCATTGCTAGAACACATGATAAAGAAATAATCTTCAATACTTTCAATTTCATGTCTTTTCCTCCTAAAATTAGATATAGTGCCTTAGCAGGATACTTTACTCTTGTTATAGAATGAATACAACTTAAAATTGATTAGTAAGGATTATTAAAAAAGTCCTGATAGATCAAGGTTTTCTTGATCATCAGGACTGATAAGTTGTGGTCTACACTCCCTAACCCCGCTGCCGCCGAGCCTCAAACAGTAAAATCGTAGCTGCCATCGCTGCATTCAGCGATTCAGCCCGTCCCGACATAGGGATGATGATGCTTTTATCTACGAGTTGCGCTGTTTCTGCTGAAATGCCCTTGCCTTCGCTTCCAATGAGCAGCCATTGGCTGCCGTGGAAGTCATGCTGATAGCAAGACTCTTCTCCTTGCAGAGAAGTACTGACCAACAAGGCACCGCGATCGGCTGCCTGTGGCAGGATATCACTCAAGTCGCCTTCCACCACCGGAAGATGGAACATCGAGCCCATTGTTGAACGTATAGTTTTAGGATTAAAAAGGTCGGCACAGCCAAGCCCAAGGATCACTCCATCCGCTCCAGCAGCATCTGCGCTACGGATGATTGTGCCTACATTGCCGGGATCTTGAACTCCATCCAGTACAACAACCAGACTATCCGGCTTCGACAGGATGGCTTCCAACCCTTGCTGTTCCTTTCGGATGATTGCGAATACGGGCTGCGGTGTATTTGTGCTGCTGCATTTAGATATGATGGCTGCCGTGACACCAATAACTTCCATCCCCTGAACCGATTGCAGGAGTTTTTTCAGCTCAGCAGGCACCCCTTTTTCGAGGTCATACGCAAGACATTCTACATCTGCCTCAGCCATTAGCGCCTCTTGAACTAAGTGCACGCCTTCAACAATATATTTACGGGCTTTATCACGATGTTTTTTCTCCTGAAGCCCAGCCCACTCTTTAACCCGAGTATTCTGGGGAGACATAATTTCCATAAGGACTTCCTTTCTATTTCCCGGCCTGTTCTTCTATAGATAAGCCAGTTCCAACTTCGCCAGATTTTCTTTCCGGCCAACAATAACCAGTACATCACCTTCAACTAATCGTTCCTCCGCACGGGGTGAAATATTCATTTCAGCTCCCTGACGAATAGCCATTACGTTACAGCCAAACTTTGCGCGGATATCCAACTCCTGCAGGTTCTTGCCCAGCATGGTTCCCGATACCTTCATATCCAGAATGCTATAATCTGGAGACAATTCAATATAATCAAGAATATTAGGTGAGGCTAAGTGATGCGCTACACGTAATCCCATATCCCGCTCAGGGTAAATGATTTTATCCGCACCAATTTTGCTTAGTACTTTACCATGCAGCTCACTCTTAGCTTTGACTAGAATCGCAGGCACACCGAGGTCCTTCAGAATAAGTGTGGTCAAAATGCTAGATTGAATGTCTTCACCAATCGCCACAACGACTACGTCAAAATTCCGGATCCCCAATGCTCGAAGAGCCTCTTCATCCGTGGAATCTGCAGTTACAGCATGAGTTACAATATTCGATATCTCCTGTGTCCGATGTTCATCTGAATCAATTGCCAGCACATCAAACCCCATGCCACTCAGCGCCTTGGCAATGCTTGACCCGAAACGCCCCATACCAATGACGGCATACTGTTTTTTGGCCATGTGTTAGTACCTCCCGTAACAAATTACATCTCAAACAGTATATCATAAGGTCATAAAAACTTGAATTTTCATTACTTCCGCAGGGTACATTATAACGAAGCTATATACTTTGCAACCCAACCCTTAAGGAGGTATTCTATGCCGGTTACCATTGATTTGCGCCAAGCGATCATCCATAAAGTGAAAGGTCAATCCGAAGCCGATTTGCGGGACATGATTGAAGGCTCTGTGGATGGACCTGAAGCTGCTCTTCCCGGACTTGGAGCTGTGTTCGAAATGATGTGGAAGAACCTTGATACCTTGAAACAAGATAACCTTGTCACTTTATTACATGAACATCTGAGTACCATAACACCCGGATCTATCACTTCTTAATTTGGAATCCATCAACTGTAAAAACCTCCGCAGCGCCATGGTGCTTTAGCACACATGAAGGCGGAGGTTTTTCTATGAAGCAAATCTATACTGAACTTAAGGTGCAGTCTCCAGGAACTTAGCCGTCGGGTTCTTATCAACCGCGGTACGCATCGCGTATTCATTCTCGAAGAGAACAACGTAGTTCCCCTTTTTATCCGTTACAAGTGTAGAGTTAATACGGAATTTACTCGGATCTGGTTTATTCTCCTCGTCCACAATCCAGCGTGCGAACTGATAGGTCATCCGTTGCAGTTGGATATCTACGCCGTATTCACCCTTCATGCGGTATTCGAATACCTCGAATTGCAGTTGTCCAACCACACCCAGCAGAATATCATCAAAGCTGACCGTACGGAACACTTGGATCATGCCCTCTTCTGTCAACTGATCGATTCCCTTTTGGAACTGCTTTGATTTCAAAGCGTTTTTGATGCTTACCTTAGCAAATATCTCAGGTGAGAACGTAGGAAGCTCATCAAACTCCATATCCCCAGCTTGGCTTAATGTATCTCCTATCCGGAAAATACCTGGATCGAACAGTCCGATGATATCGCCAGGATATGCTTCCTCTACAATATCGCGATCCTGCGCCAAAAACTGCTGCGGCTGGGACAGCTTAATGTCCTTACCGGCACGAACATGCTTTACACTCATTCCGCGCTCGAATTTACCGGATACAATCCGCAGGAACGCAATCCGGTCACGATGAGCCGGGTTCATATTCGCCTGAATTTTGAAGACATAGCCCGTAAATTTCTCATTGGTCGGCTCTATGCTGCCTATAGTACTACGGCGAGGTTCCGGCTTCGGTGCAAGATCTAGGAAGTTGTCCAAGAAGGTCTGTACTCCAAAGTTATTAATAGCACTCCCGAAGAATACAGGTGTAATCTCTCCCCGAAGCACTTTATCATAATCAAAAGGGTCGCCCGCTACATCAAGCAGCTCCAGATCCTGACAGAGCTGATCATGCAGGTATTCTCCCGCCATTTCACGAATGATTGGATCGCGGTAGCTTTCAACCTTCTGCACCCTAATTACGGAGTGATCATCTCCTTGGAACAACTCTACCTGATTCTTCATTCGGTCATACACGCCGCACAGCTCACGTCCGCTGCCAATAGGCCAGTTCATGGGAACTGAACGAATTCCTAATACATTCTCCAGCTCTTCCATCAAGTCGAATGGGCTACGTCCTTCGCGGTCCAATTTATTAATGAACGTAAAGATTGGAATTCCACGTTTGGCGCATACCTGGAACAGCTTGACTGTCTGTGTTTCCACACCCTTGGCAACGTCAATCAGCATGACTGCACTGTCCGCAGCGGTAAGCGTACGATAGGTGTCTTCACTGAAATCCTGGTGACCCGGTGTGTCCAAAATATTAACGCGGTGATCCAAATAGTCGAATTGCATTACGGAAGAAGTAACCGAAATCCCCCGTTGCTTTTCAATTTCCATCCAGTCACTTGTTGCATGCTTGCTCGCTTTACGAGCTTTAACCGTTCCCGCTAGACGAATAGCGCCGCCGAATAACAACAGCTTCTCCGTTAGAGTAGTTTTACCCGCATCCGGGTGGGAAATGATCGCAAAGGTTCTGCGTTTATCCACTTCCTTCTGCAGCTTCTGATCGATAGCTTTGTTCATTACACATATCCCTTCATATATAAATTCATGCTCCTGCTTTAATGACTAGGTCTATTCATTTAGCTCCAGTTTCGCTTCAAGTTCAAGCATCCTTTCAAGTATATCAAAATCCGGCAGACATTATCTATAAAAAGCTTGCGAACGTAAAATATAACCGCAAGTTTGCTGTCCTGGATCAGTTCTAAGTATATTCCTTTGGTAGGCTTCTACAAAAAAATCCCCCTGCAATTTCTGCAGGGAGATGTATTCATAATCCGTAATATCTTAGCTATTTACCTGCCATACCACATTATCTTCTTCTTGACCGTTTACCGGCCACCAGTGGAAACCGTCTTTAGCCAGAAGTTTATCTGCCTCGACCGGCCCCCAAGAACCTGCAGGATAGGAAGCTAGATCACTGGAATCTTCCCTCCACGCCTTCGCGATACGGTCAACAAAGGACCATGCCGACGATACTTCATCCCAACGGGTGAAATACGTCGAATCTCCGCGAGTTGCATCATGGAGCAAACGCTCGTAGGCTTCCGGCGAATTGATGCCAATCATACAGCTCTGGCAGAAATCCATAGCCAACGGCTGAATATCCGACTCCGAACCCGGCTTCTTGGCATTAATTTTGACATAGATGCCTTCCATCGGATTCACACGAATAACAAGCAAGTTAGGTTCGAGCTTATGCTTTTGTCCTAAATACACATTGGTAGGCATACCTTTGAATTCTACAACCACTTCCGTCGTCTTCACCGGAAGATGCTTGCCGGTACGAATATAGAAAGGAACACCCGCCCAGCGGAAGTTGTCCACAGATACTCGAGCAGCAAAGTAGGTTTCGGTATTGGATTCAGGATCTACTTTGTCCTCCTGACGATAGGCAGGAAGAGATTTTCCTTTATGCAAGCCTTGGGTATATTGTCCACGTACGACATTCTCACGGACTTCATCAGATGAAGCGTAAGGACGTAATGAACGTAATACCTTCACCTTCTCATCACGGATATCTTCGGCCAATAGACGGCTTGGCGGCTCCATGGCGATCATAGTCAACAGCTGCAGAATGTGGTTTTGACCCATATCCCGCAAAGCTCCAGCATTGTCGTAGTAACCTCCGCGATCTTCTACACCCACCGTTTCACCCAGTGTAATCTGAATATTCGCAATATGCTTATTATTCCAGAGAGGTTCGAAAAAGGCATTAGCAAAACGGATCACTTCAATGTTCTGTACCATTTCCTTACCCAGGTAATGGTCAATCCGGTAAACTTCTTCTTCCTTAAACACTTGGCGGATTTGCTCGTTCAGCTTCTCTGCCGACTCCAAGTCATAACCGAAAGGCTTCTCAATAACAAGACGGTTCCAGCCTGTACTATCCAGCATTCCACCTTCTTTAAGGTTGAACGACACGCTGCCGAATAACTCAGGAGCCAAGGCCAGATAGAAAAGACGATTGCCTGGAATGTGGAACTTCTCCTCAAGCACTTCGGTTTGGGCACGTAATTCACGGAACCCGCCAATATTGTTAATATCCAGAGATTTGTATTCAAAATGCTCTACAAATTCGATCCATTCACTCTCATCGCCTGCTTGATAACGGCAGAATTCACGAATAGATTCTCTGATATCACTTCTAAATTCTTCCTGAGTACGCGGACGCCGCGCCACGCCGATAACTGCAAAATCCTGCGCCAGCTTACCTTCGCGGTACAAGCTGTAAATCGCCGGAAAAAGCTTACGTCGGGCTAAATCTCCGGTTGCCCCAAAAATAAAAAATACAGCACCGGGTGTTTGCAGTGCATCAAGGGTTTGATTTTCAGCCATGGCTCCTCATCTTTCTGTATGTAATATAGTTTATTGACATCCATTCTCAGCGTCGAATACGTTATAAAAATTGCGTCACGACGTTAAATCATTTTATCACATTCCTAAAAATGATGCTATCACATTCCTGACTATTATTCTCGGAATTCGGGAAATTTGCATTACTCTTTTTTATTATTAACTATATTTCGACTTATATAAGGACAAGGACTTTTTTTAATTTCAACGGCGCCTAATATCCTGAGTTAGGTTCTTTCACTGCACGATATCCGATTTGTACATAAATATTGGCTTTGTTCACCCTCGTAATATTCATCCTGTTCACTATAATAATCTTCTTCTACTGTCCCGTTCATAGTGTGAAGTCTATAATTAAATCACTGCCACCATAATGACAGGTTATTACAACCAGAGAAACAACAAAAAAGGGGAGCTGCTTATGAAAATGTCTGAAGTCCGCACGAATAGAGCGTTGTACAGTAAACTGTTAATAAGTATTACCCTGTGCATATCTTTGACTCTTATAGGCTCCACCTTAATTTATTATACTTACTACATTAAAGTAGAAAAAACAGAAGCCTTTCGTTCGGACCTCAGGAATCTAACCCAAACGAGCAGTGAAGTCGTAAATATGACAGGAGTAGCCCAATCACTTTCCTTTCAGATCTACCGCAACAGTACGATATCCAAAATAGTATTTTATGATAAGCCGGACATTTATGATGTCACTTCCGCCATGTCGGAGCTCGGTAATTATTTGAACTCCATGCCCTATATTGAATCCATATATGTTTATAATCCGGATAACGAGAGAGTATACATCGCATCCTCCCATGGGCAGAACGGCGTTTTTAATGAGAAGGAACTTGAGGATCAGGGCATTCTCTATATTCTCGATCATTATCAAGATAATAAACCGTTTATGCCGATTCCCCGTATCTATCCAAGTAATGAAAAAAGAAGAGATAAAGTAAGCAGTTATACCTTCTTATGCTTTGATTCCATCGGCTGGGACAGATCTCTTAATTCTGCCGTGATCGTCAACATTTCCGCTCCCTGGATTAATAAGGAAATTACTAAGGACATTGATTCGAAAAGCACGACATTTATTCTTGAGGATCAAGGGAAATTCCTCTCCGCTGACAGCTTGGCTGAACTGGATTTATCTACAGATGAACATAAATGGATACAAGAGCAAATCAAGGGGAGCTCTGCGGGCTACTTTATTGCCCCGTTTAAAGGTGAAAAGTCATTGGTATCCTTCACCTCTCCTGACGATTTGAATTGGCAATATGTCCGAATCACTCCTTATGATGAGATCACCAAACATACAGATGATATCCGTAATGCAACTCTGCTTATGGCATTTGTCATTATAATAGCCGGTCTTGTACTATCACAGGTGGTATCCCGAAGGCTTTATATTCCGATTGACCGAATCGTCAACGAAATGAATGTACTTGAAACCGAGAAGCGCAACAGCATGTTTACGATCAAACAAAATATGTTGCGGGATTTCGTTCTAGGCTTAAAACCTTTACACACCATTCAACAAGTAGAGAAGCTGAGGCAATTGGGTATTCATTTCACATTTAATGAGGATTACCGGCTTGTGCTGCTCAGGATCGATAATTATGCCGAATATAGAGAGACAAGAAGTTCCTATCTGCTCGCCTATAAATTTGCCATCATGAATATTGCATCCGAAATATGCGGGCAAACCTACCGTGTAGAAACTGTAGATATGAATGACGACGGGATATTGATTCTGTTGAATATTATAGACCCGATTGAAGATACGGCTACAGAGTTAATTGAGACCCTGCTCCGGCAAATACAGCAAGCTTGTTTCGACTATCTCAAAATCGGCTTGACCTCAACCTACAGCCCTATTGATCAGAATCCCATGCAGTTGAACCAGCTTTATAAGCAATTACGTGAAGCTTCCAATCATCGGTTATTTCTCGGACATGGCAGCATTATAAATGCAAATTCCATAAGCGTTCTGAAGTCCAATGTCTACCACTACCCTACAGAAAAAGAAAAGAAGTTTACGGAAGCACTAATGAGCTGTAAAACAGAAGAAGCCCGCCAATATTTTTCAGACATTATCCGTGGAACAGAGCATTTTCCTTTTCATGCTGTACAGTTAGCCGTTTCTAGACTCAGCCTAACGGTGAAAGATATCATCAGCAACATTCAGAAGCGTAACCAGTTACACAGCCAGGCTGAACCGGAACTCCCATCTATTGAGGCCATTGAAACCATTTCAGAGCTTGAAGAAGCGTACTTCACATTATTCAGCGAAATCCAAGAGAAGCTGGCGGATAAAAAGAATTCTAAGCAGCATGAGTTAATACGACAAATTGATCAAAAGATAACGGATTCTTATATGGATTCTAATCTAAGTTTGAACCAGATCGCTGATGCGCTAAATATGTCTCCGATTTATATCAGCCGATTATATAAGCAGCAAACGATGTCGAGTATCGTGGATGTTATCTTGGAAGTACGTATGCGTGAAGTGTGCTCCTTATTGGAGAATACAGATTTATCAGTCACTGCAGTAGCAGAACAATGCGGCTTCACCAGCAGCTCCTACCTGCACCGGATGTTTAAACGAAGCTTCGGCATTACACCAACAGACTATCGTCGCACAAAAAAGAGCTGAACTTAAATAAGACGGCTGTTCCGATGGGGCGGAACAGCCGTCTTATTTATGGATTATTTAATTCCTTTTTGCTCTGCATACGCCAGCCATTGTTTCGTCCATTCTGCCTGAATCTTCTCCAGTCCGGCTTGTTTAGCCTTCTGCATGAATGTTTCTAATCCCTTTTCTACATCCTCTACCAGTCCGGCTTGCAACGGATACAGGTATTGTTTCTCCACCTGCTCCAGAGCAGCTTTCTCACCTTGGTACGAAGTGTAGTCTTCAGCAAAACCTAAGAACAGGTCAGGCTTTTGGATTTTGTCTAATTCATCGAAGATGGCTTTAACTCCGTCAAAGCTCTTGTCAAAGAGCATAAATTCCGGATTTCTCCAAGCCCAGCCATTCATGGCTTCGCGGCTGAAACCATTCGACTGACTGGTTCCGACCAGCTTATAGTAGCCGCCTTCAACGGTGTAGTTTTTACCTTCAAAACCATATTCGGTCAGCTGGTTATAACGTTTATCCAATACAAGCTTTTCATAGAAAGCGAGTGCTCTTTCAGGGTTTTTACTGCTCTTTGCAATAGCAAAGCCGTTGTGTACCGGGTGTACTGGTGTTGCATAACCGGTAGTTCTTGCGAACGGAGAATATCCAAGTTCCCATTCGGGATGCGTAGTGCTAATTGACATAGCCGATTCATTATAACGGGTAGGATTGTCTCCAAATATGGAGGCTGCTTTCCCGGATGTTAAAGGGTCCTGCAGTGTATCTTTGACGTTAAGCACGTTTTTTGAGATAAAGCCTTTGTCCTGCCAGCGCTTCATGGTCAGCAGCTCTTCTTTTTGCTCATCGGAGCCCCAGTATGAATACACCTCAGTAGGTGATTCGTACTTCGCACCAATACCGTACGGTAATGCGCCCACCATTTTATTCAATTCAGTGTAAATATAATGAAGATTATTACGAACATCACCGTTTAAAGAAATAGGTATCATGTCAGGTTCATTTTTCTTAATTCCATCCATGTAAGCCTCATAACTAGCTAAATCAGTCGGCTCCGGCAAATTATATTTTTTTCGCAAATCCTCCCGCCATACAAAACCATTCGTAACATACTCTTTATACGTCGCCGGTACGGTATAGATTTTACCGTCAACCTTTACGTCCTCCCACATGGAAGCAGGCACGAATTTTTGCAGCTCAGGCGCCGCTGTCGGCAGCAGATCATCTATAGCCATGAAAGCACCTTTTTTAGCAAAGGCTTGATATTGTGTCCAGTCCGCTGTGAAAATCAGGTCAATAGCCTGCCCTGAGGAAAGCAGCAGCTTATACTTTTGATCCCAGTCCGTCCAGCTTGTATAGTTGAATTTTACAGTAGCATTTAAGTCTTCAAGGGCCATTTTGTTAATCTCCGCTTCGACTGCCGGCAGATCCTTAGGAGCATCCCCTAGCATATAGAGTTGGAGTTGAACTTTTTTAGAGGTATCGATACCTGTTTTTGCTTCAGTAGTTGGGCTGTTGCTTGCCTTCCCTGCGTTTTCTCCGCTAGACGAATTGCCACCGTTGTTTCCACCGCATCCTGCCAGTAGCGAAATTGCGAGTACCATTGTTAACATAACAACCGACCGCTTACCTGCTTTCTTTCTCATATGAAGCCTCCCTTTTCCTTATTATAAATCTATGTCAGCCGAATGACGGTTTAAATTACGTTACCGCCTGCTCGGTTCTAACCTTTTACCGCTCCGATCGTCAAGCCCTTAACAAAATAACGCTGGATGAACGGATAAAGAAGCAAAATGGGTCCTGTTACTACGATAGCCATGGCCATTTTGGTGGATTCGGTCGGCAGATCGCCTCCCAGACTCACACCGGTACCGGCTCCCATGTTGGCCATAAACGCTGCTGAGTTGATCACATTGTACAGATGGAATTGGAGCTGGTACTTATGCGGATCATTGATGAACAACGAAGACGTGAACCAGTCATTCCAGTAATGAAGAGCCAGAAACAACCCTACGGTTGCGATGCCGGGCATCGAAAGCTGCAATACGATCCGCCAGTATATTTTGAAATCTCCTGCTCCGTCAATTTTAGCGGATTCGAATAACTCCTCAGGAACAGCTGAGCGGATAAAATTCTTCATCAATATGATTAGAAAAGGGGTCATAAGGCCCGGAAAAATAAGCGCCATATACGAGTCAGTCATGTGCAGATATTTGGTCATCATAATGTACCAAGGCACAAGACCCCCGCCGAACAAGGTTGTGAAATAGATGTAGAAGGAAAAGATATTCCGATACTTAAAGTCCTTACGTGCCAAGACATAGCCAGCCATGGTCATTAGAAACAAGCCGGTTGTGGTACCCACAATGGTAGTGAAAAAGGTGACTCCATAAGCGCGTAAGACCTCATCAGGGAACCGGAAAACTGTTTTGTAGCCCTCTAGAGAGAACTTCGCCGGTATTAGGTGATAGCCGTCCTTTATGATGGATTCATTTGCAGAAAATGAGGCCGATAGGATAAGCAAGAACGGAAGCAGGCAAGCTATCGAACCTAAGATCACCACGACATATGCAATGATCTGAAGAATTTTCGTGTATTTATCGTCTTTGATTTGCATTTCCATCTTCTTTCCTCCTAGAACAGAGCGTAGTCATCATTTATTTTGCGGATAATATAGTTCACCGTCATAATCAGAACAAACCCGAAAAGTGATTGATATAGACCCGCTGCAGTAGCCATACCGATATCAAAGGTAACTTTAAGAGAACGGAATACATAGGTGTCGAGAATATCGGTTGTATTGTAAAGAACACCGTTGTTGCCAATCAATTGGTAAAATAGGTCAAACTGACCTTTCATAATACTGCCCAGAGAGAAAAGAAGAAGAACAACAAAAGTGGATTTTAGCATTGGAACCGTGATGTACCATATCCGCTGAAATATATGCGCACCATCAATTTTGGCTGCTTCATAATATTCTTCACTGATGCCTGTAATGGAAGCAAGGTATATAACCATGCTGTAACCTAAGTTCTTCCACAAGTAAAATAGAATAATCAGGAAAATCCAAACGACAGGCTTATTGTAGACATCCACAGGATCGGCACCGAATTGTGCCAGTAACGTATTAAGGAAACCGTTCTCATAATTGAAAACATTATAGACAATAACGCTTAGAATAACGAAAGATACAAAGTACGGAAGAAACATGATGGACTGGGTCAATTTCTTAAACCATTTAATACGCAGCTCACTGAGCAAAATAGCGCATACGATAGCCAGGACGTTACCCAGAAAGATAAATGCCAAATTGTACCCGATTGTATTTAAGGTAAGCCTCAATAAAGTACCCGACTTCCATAAAAATTCGAAGTTCCGTAATCCCACAAATGGAGCATTAAATAAACTTGAATTGAAATCAAACTGCGTGAAGGCATAATACACTCCAATCATCGGGAAGTACGCATTCAACAAAAAGAAAATTAGTGCCGGTAACAGCATCAGGAACAGAATACGATTGGTTATCAATTCATGGAAGAAACCTTTTTTCTTCTTTTTCTTAGCACCCGTCCAGGTCTGTTCGTCAGGCGGTATTAATTGCCGACTGCCTTTCAATGGAAGTTCTATCGCGAGCGGTATTCCACCCTTCGGCTTACGATGTCTCAAAACACTCACTCTCCTATACTTTTATATATAGTGCAGAAGCCGTTTTGGGCCGCTGTCTGGACAGTAGATGTCTCCGCCCAACTCATGTCTTGAGTATAGAAAAGCAGGTTTACGATGAATAGTGAAGCTTAGCAGCCTTTTTGTATTAACCGGATATATGGAGGCTGAACATTTCAAACTTTTGTGCAATATCCTTGTTTTTCTATGCAAAATAGCCCTAGTCCCTTTCAAATGACGAAAGGAGCTAAGGCTTTCTGCTTGTAATAGCTTTAATATTCGATCGTTATTAATGGTAACCCTATCGTAATACGGCTAATTCCCTTGTCAGTAACTTGATGAATAGCTGTTTGCAGGGCTACCTTTTGTTCTCCACTTACTACGGAATGCTGTAAAGCAGATGTAGTATATGAATGGCTGGCCGTAGTTGCATCCTCGTATCTTTCCTGTACTGTGAGCTTGGGCAGTTGTGCCTTCATATTCTTCTCCGTTAACAGCAGTGCTTGCCGAGGGTCTCCCTGCTCCTTCGAAACGCCCTGAAGTGAAGTGTTCCACTCTGCTGTAATCCCGGCTTCCTTCAATTTCGTGCCGGCTTGTTCAGCTGCAGCTTGTAAATCCGAAGCATTTATCAAATCAGCAGTTTCCAAGGTTATGATCACATAACTGCTATCTTCCCCAAGCTCAGTCCAAAGCAGAGTGGTTGTAAATCCGGTACTTCCTGCAGTCGAACGGTACGTAAGATGCTCCTTCCCGTCTTCCCGGCTAACCTCTCCCAATCCAAGTTCGGAGGATAAATTAGTTGCTGCAAGACCTGCTGTATGACCCGAACCGTTATATTCCCCCTGCCATTTTACAACAAGACGAAGGGGGGAACCGGGTGCTGTAACACTTTTACCTATAGAAGTCAGGAGAGGCATTGATCTTTGTAATTCGACCGACTGGCTCTCTTGTCCAACCTGGCCTCGAAAACCTGCCAGCAGCAATGTAGTAGAGCAGAGAATGAACACCAACAGAATTCCTTTAATACCGCCCCTCATAATCTAACACCCTCTCAATCCGATCTATCAATCTACTAAATAGGATACCCGCTTTACAAGATTTTATTCGGAGGTTCAATTTTCCAATACGCCTGCACGCAAAAAAACCGGCCCCCTAATACTCTGGCCAGTTTCTATACGGTTCCGATACGGTTTCGATCTATGCCTTCAATTTACTCTGCCAATCCATTTTTATAAGCATAAATAGCGGCTTGGGTTCGATCTTCCACATCCAGCTTCGCCAATATATTCGTCACATGAAATTTAACAGTCTTGATTCCGATAATGAGCACATCTGCAATATCCTGATTGGATTTTCCCTGAGCCAAAAGCTTCAATACTTCCATTTCCCGATCCGTAAGCTCTTTATGGGCAGCGGTTTGACCCATGGCATCCGTGCGGAACCGATTCATCATCTTGGAAGCAACCTGCGAGACCAGTACGGATTGACCTCTCGCTGCCGCGCGGATTGCATCTGCGACCTCACTCGCCCGTGAAGTTTTTAACAAATAACTGAAAGCGCCGGCTTCAATGACCGGATACATTTTTGCATCGTCCAAGTAGCTTGTTAATACTATGACTTTACATTCAGGGTAGAGCTTCATAAGCTGCCGGGTTGCCTCAATGCCATCCATACCGTCCATCACCAGATCCATAAGCACTACATCCGGTTTATATTCCTGGGCTAGACGTATGCCTTCCTCACCGCTTCCGGCCTCACCTACAACTTCGATCCCGTCTTCAGTACCCAGTACAGCTGCCAATCCAATCCGTACCATTTCATGATCATCTACCAGTAGTACTTTAATCGAAGTATCTGTCTCCATGGTTCCCCTGTCCTCCTATTCATTAACTAACGGAACTGTAATCTCAATTCGCGTCCCCTTGCCCGGAGCTGTTATGAAATGAATGGAGCCCCCCGTCTCGATGATACGCTCCTGCATATTCGACAGACCATAGGATGTCTTCTTGCTCTCGTCCATCTCAAATCCGATCCCGTCGTCCCGAAGAGACATACGTACCGTATCTCCCCGGCGTTGAAGGCGTATCTCCAGTTTATTGGCCTTCGCATGCCTTAACGTATTTGAGATCGCTTCCTGCACAATACGGAAGAAGTGATTCTCTACACCTTTTAGTAGATGCACCTCGGGGTCCATCTCGAACAAAATTTCGATCGGAACCTTCTCTTTAAGCTCCCTGATCAGCTCCTGCAGTCCTTGTTCCAGCCCTTTGCCTTCCAGGTAGACAGGCCTTAAATGCAGTAGCAGAGCTCTCATCTCCGACTGGGCTACAGCAGACATCTCTTCAATTAGTGCAATCTGCCGCTGAGCCTTGTCAAAGTCCTTCTCCAGCGTACGGCCAACGGCTGTCGCTGTCATAGAAATCGCAAATAATTGTTGGGAAACCGCATCATGCAGCTCACGCGCCAGTCGTTGCCGTTCACCCATAATGGCCGACACTCGCGCCTGCTCTGCCAATTGTGCGTTATGTGTAGATAACCTCTGAAGCGTAGTTACCTGGTTCTCCCATTTACCGCTAATCCGTCCCAATTGTTCTCCAAGCCTGCCCAGCTCATCATCACCAAGCTCCGGCATGGACAGGGTAAGATTACCCTTCTCCCATAACAGCAGCGTCTCCCGCAGCCGTTCTAGCTTACGCTTAACGCGGAAGCTCTGGTAGAAGCCAAACCCGATCCCAAAACCTATCGGCAACACAACCAGAGTAAGGGCAGTCCTCAGACCAATCTCCCAATTCTGAAAGGGCCGTAAATAGCCGTATGTATACATAATGTAAAGGATTACAAGCAGCATGACAAAGGAAAAAAGAGCCCCCTCTCCCATGCTGCGCGATACCATGTTTGCGTTCTTTTGTGTTCCCACTCGGGGGCCCTCCCTTCTCAATCCATAATCCTAGGTAACCCGTACATCCAGATCTCCCATTAAGTACGAGATGCTAAGCTTAACTTTATTCTCACTGGTGTCATAATTAGAGGACTTCCAATTTAGCTTGTTCAGCATGCCCGTATCGCGCTGGTTGCCGAATTCAATGGATCCGAATAACACAAAAGCCTCAATCTCTACCCCATAATTCTCCGAAAGATGGATATCAATATCTCCAAAAATCCCTTGAAATAAAAGTACCGTTTCTTTATCCTCAGCCATCGCCAGCGACAAGTCAAGATCCGCTTCGCCCAGTACATGCCAGGCGCTCAGACTTTTCATTACCCAAGGTGACTGATCCCAGTCAAAGCTGGAAGAGAAGTTCTGCTTCTGAATAAATCCGCTCTTATGCTGCAGCTTTCTGGATTTCGTAAAAAACATTCCCAAGGAGATTAGACATATACCAAGTACCAGTACTAAGTGGTTCAACATCAGCATTACTGCACCAATCCCGAGCAGAGTGTAGCCTTGTTTGATTCTTCCCGACGTAACTCGGTAAATACCAAGCAGCAAGAACAGAAGTGCGACTATGGAAAAAAAGCCGATCCATCTGCCAAAAATCATCAAGCAGCCTACTCCGATCAGTCCTATGGCAATTATACGGCTCCGCTTATCCATCTCGCACCTCCTAAAAGTTATAAAGCCCGGTGAATAACGTCATTACGAGGAACGTTTGGACTTTCGGCCGCTGTTGTTCCCAGATTTCTTGATTTGGACCGCTCTTCGCGGTTGAAATCCGGGAACAAAGGCGAGCGCTAACGCTCCTCCAGTTCCAAACTTCCTCTACATGACTTTTAACCGGCTTATATTATACATTTACAAGCTAGTAAGCTTAAACGTTCGGAAAAGCCATGCCGGTATGGAATTTCCACACGGTATGGCTTTACCTAGTTTAGCATATCATACTAGCCTGTAATTGTGGAACAGGCTTTATTCTTCTTTTTTCTCCAAGGACGGTGCTGCTGGTGAATCATTCAGCTTGTTTCTCAATGCGGCAAGCTGTTCTTCCACTTTCAGTTGTTTCTCGGCATCAATAGGGTTGCTGTAGGCAGCTGCCGAAGGACTGTATGGGGCACGCATAACATCAGCTTCTGCTTCAAGCTGCATAATCTTTTCTTCCATACGGTGGAAGCCTAGGGATGCACTGCCGCTTTCAATGGAATGTACGCTGCTGATCTGCGACATTTGCTTTTTAGCTTTAGCCATTTGGGCACGGGATACAAGCTCATTGCGCTTGTTACGCAGTTTATAGAATTCATCCTTCATTTCATGCAGCTGTTGCACCAATTCCTTGGCTTGTATTTCCGCTTGCCCATGAAGCTCGCTGTATTCTACTTGCTTTTGGTCAAAATAGATTTTCTCCTCAAGCAGCTTGCGTGTAACTTCCTCTTGCCCGTTCTTCAAGGCCAGCTCTGCTTGTGCTCCGCGTTGTGCGGACATCTTAGCAGCTTCATCAACACGTTGCTTCATACGGCGTTCATTCGCCATCTGCTTCGCTACAGTTACCTCCGCCTCGTGAATTTCAGCCTCCATATCGCGTAGATATTGGTTAAGCATCACAATTGGGTCCTCTACCTTATCTAACATGTCGTTTACCGATGCTTTAGTCATATCTTTAAGTCTTTTGAAAACTCCCATAATTTACACTTCTCCCTTCTCGTATTTAGACAGTTTTTGTTTGAGTTCTTCTACTTCTTTTTTAAGCGCCTTTTTCTCAATGTCCTTCATCATGGCATCTAATCCAGAGTCCGGAGCTGTATAGGCATTTTGTTTGTCAAAGTTAGGTGCTGGGTTAGACTGGCGTCCGCAACCGCCGGAACGTCCTTGACCATAGGGTCCATAAGCCTGCTCAGGTCTTTCCGTGTAATACCCGCCATAGCCATTGCCTTGCATCCCGGGGCCAGCACCAAAAGGATTATATTGTGTAGGCTCCTTCGGAATAACGAGCGCTGCGATGAAGTATACCGGAATTACCGCCCCCCCTGTAAAAGGAATGCTTACTACCAGCAGAATACGTAGCAGCGTGGAGTCGATTCCGAGCGTTTCAGACAATCCACCGGCCAGGCCTGTCATCACTTTGTCACGGGTTGAACGATACAATCGGGTCATTGTGCTACTCCTTTCTGTCATTGTTCAACTTTTCCTTTAGACGTGCTAATTCTCTTTCGAGGACTGTAGCCACAGTCTCTCCTGCCTGTACAGCATACTCTTGCCCCATACGTCGCAAGTCACTCAGACTCTTTGCTTCCAGCTCCCAATCACTCATACGGTCTTCCAGACGACCGAACATTTTGGGTACATCGCCGCCGTTGCCAAATGCACCGGCTCTTTGATTCATGCGCTGTTGCAATCGTAACGATTCCATGCGAGCGGCATAATATTGGCGTTTGCTATATACATTCTGATATTCCATTTTCAGCTCGTTCAGCTGACCCTCAAGGTCAAACAGTGATTGCTGGCTCTGCTCCAAAAGTCCGCTGTACTGCTCCAGCTTTTCCTCGTGAATAATTTTTTCCTGCAGGGCCAGCTTTGCCAAATGATCCTCACCGGCTTTTAGTGCAAGGAGTGCCTGCTCTTCACGTTTATTTCTCATTGCAGTGGCTTGATTTACTTGCTGCTGCAGCTGCTTAGTGTGAGAAGCATATTGTTGATACAACCTCTCGGCCTCTCCAATTTCATCACGTGTAGTATGAAGGAATTGATCGATCAGCTTCACCGGGTCTTGGCTTTGCTCCAGTCGTTCATTTAGATTAGCTACGGTTATATCCCGCATGCGACGAAAAACGCTCATATTTTCCTGCTCCCTCCTTACTTTTACTTTCGATTACTTATTCGTTCCCATTAGTAAGTACTTCTTCTCTTGCCCTTCAAAACTGAGATGCCCCATACGATCAATCCCAGACCAAGCAAAGGTCCAATCAACCAAGCAAGCTTGGAGATTAAAGCCATAATACCGATGAAAAGCACGATCCAACCAATAACTTTGCGTCCGCTCTTAATCCCGTAATACCCGAGAACCACCAGCAATACCGGGAACAACAGTCTGAAGATTCCGTGAATCAGAGGAAGCGCGATACCCATCAGCATAATTGCGCCGAGTACAATAAATACAATCGCCAATCCATTTCCTTTTCTACTTTGCATTTTTTCTCACCGCCTTTCGTTAACCTCAACCTTATAGTCTTATTCTAGATCAATCCCAAGCTTTTCAAAACAGACCGTGGACGGTTTTATGTACTGGACCTTAGGCGGGGAGACTCTACGACTGCAGACCACAAAAGGGCTGGTTAGAGTATAATTAGTCTATATTACAGCCAATTTGATGAAGGAGAGCCGCAATGAGGACATTATTGATCGTTGAGGACGACCGCAGTCTGAATAAAGGAATCGCCCTGACACTTTCGCAAAATGATCTAGCCATAGTACAAGCTTATGATATCGCTACTGCGGAGAAGCTCGTCTCGTCACATGAAATAGACTTGATGATTCTGGATATTAACCTTCCCGATGGAAGCGGCTTGGATTACTGCGAGAAAATACGGAGAACATCGCAAATGCCGATCATCTTTCTTACCGCTAACGACATGGAGCCGGACATTGTTACGGGGTTTGAATTGGGAGCCGATGATTATATCACCAAACCCTTCAGTTTAATGGTTCTCCGCTCTAGAGTAATGGCAGTACTTAGGAGGGCTGAGAATCACAGAGAAGATCAAATAACCCTGGGTTCCTTAGCCTTTGATTTCAACAAGATGGAGTATTATAAAAGCAACCGCCCACTGGTACTTAGCAAAACTGAACAGAAGCTGCTGAAGACTTTGGTGGTTAATTCGGGGAACATTTTGACAAGAGAACAGCTGATGGACAAGATCTGGAGCCAAGAAGCTGAGTTTGTAGATGAGAATGCGCTGACTGTTGCGATTAAAAGACTACGGGCCAAGATAGAGGATGATCCCTCCTCTCCTAGATATATTAAGACAATCTATGGTCTGGGCTATATGTGGGCGGAAGGTAAACATCCATGAAGAAAAACAAACTTATCGAACACACGGGTAAGATAAATGTCCTCTTTTCGATGATCTTTGTTCTTTTGGTCTTCATCTACATCATCAGCAGCACTTTACTGACAGGACTGGATCCCAGGCTATTGAAGATATCCTGTCTATTCTTGGTTTGTATATTAGGGTTAGGTACCGTTTGGATTAACTTGCTTCGCTGCCAAATCACCTCCTATATGGATAACTTGGATACGATGATCGACGGAGCAATTCATGGTCGTGAGCAATTAACTTATTATGATGAGACTTCTCTTTCTTCTATAGAACATAAATTAATGCGGTACATAGATATCTCCAGATCGAATGAGCAGAACATTGAGCAGGAGAAAAATAAGATTAAAACACTGATCTCAGATATTTCCCACCAGACCAAGACACCTTTATCCAATATCATGGTTTACAGTCAACTTCTTAGTGAGGTACCTGAACTCCATAAGGATACCCTGGCTTACATTAACCACATTATGACGCAGTCGGATAAATTGAACTGGCTTATCCAATCCTTAATTAAGCTCTCCCGACTGGAATCAGGCATGATTTCGCTCCGTATGGAGAACCATCCTGTTATTCAAATGATCAAGCAGACCGTATCCCAGGTTTATGATCAGGCAGAGAGCAAGAACATCCTCATCAGCATGACTTGTGATCCTACTATTGAAGCCCGTTACGATCCAAAATGGACAAGTGAAGCTCTATTCAACCTGCTGGAGAATGCTGTGAAATATACAGAAACGGGCGGCAAAATACTTCTTACGACTGAAAGCAACGAAATGTTCACCCGCATAGATATTTCAGACACCGGAATCGGTATCCCTAGGGAGGAGCTTCATTCTGTATTCAAAAGGTTCTACCGAGGCCAAAATGTTCGTGAGTTAGAGGGTGTCGGTATTGGATTGTTTTTGGCTAAAGAAATCATCACCACTCAAGGGGGGTATATACAAGTTACCTCTGAGGCTAGCAAGGGATCGGTCTTCTCAGTCTTCTTACCCCGAATATGAATGTGTCAATACCGTCAGATTTCAGACACGGTGCTGTCAGATTTGTTTGTTACCTTAAGAGATGTGTAAGGTACCAATTACTTAGGGGGAAGAGCTAATGAGTATTATAAGAATAGAAAATTTGAAGAAATATTACGGAAAAGGGGCAACGACCGTTAAAGCCTTGGACGGCGTATCGCTGACCGTAGAGAAGGGTGAGTTCGTAGCTATTGTTGGTACCAGCGGCAGCGGCAAAAGTACGCTTTTACATATGCTTGGCGGTCTGGATCGGGCTACAGAAGGCAAGGTTTACGTGGACGGGCATGATATCTTTGCTATGAAAGATGACAAACTGACCATATTCAGACGCAGATCCGTTGGATTCGTCTTTCAGAGCTATAATCTGCTTCCGATTCTGAATGTTCTTGAGAATATAATCTTACCCATAGAACTTGATGGCGGAAAGATCGATCAGGCGTACCTTGATAAGGTCATACACACTCTCGGCCTTCAAGAGAAAGTTCACAATCTGCCCGCTAATCTGTCGGGAGGCCAACAGCAGCGGGTTGCCATTGCCAGAGCTTTGGCCACCAAACCCTCCATTATTCTGGCGGACGAACCTACAGGCAATCTCGATAGTAAAACCAGTCAGGAAGTCCTCATCCTGATGAAGCAGATGAGTGAGAAATTCAACCAAACGATCGTGATGATCACGCATAATGAGCAGATTGCCCAAACCGCAGACCGGATCATTCGTATGGAAGACGGAACCATTGTCTCTTGTAATGCGCAGGCGGGGCGGGAAGTGACCCCTTCATGATCGGAACGAATAACCGTAAGAGTATCCGCCACCTAGCCATCAAAAGCTTAAAAGCGAATTCAATGCGTAATTTCACAATCATTTGTGCCGTTATTCTGACTACACTTTTGATCACCAGTATATTTACACTGGCCCTTAGTATTAATAAGTCAATGGAACATGCCCAAATGCGGACGGTAGGCAGTGATTTTCATGGAGGCTTCAAATATTTGAACCCACCGGAACTAGAGGTACTCCGCAAGCATCCCTCCATTCGTGAGTATGGTGTCTCTCTTCGAGCAGGCAGATTGAAAAACAACGTCTTCGCGGACAACCCTGTTGAGGTCCTGCACGTTGACAAAAACTATGCCAAGCATGGATTTATCCAATTTATCGAGGGTGGACTGCCTTCAGGCGAAAGCGAGGTTGCCCTGAACACTTGGGAAATGGATAAGCTTGGTGTTGTCCATGAATTGGGCCAGCGGGTAACTCTAGAAATCGATACAGGTGATAAAGTCCTGAGCCGTGAATTTATTATAGCGGGGTATTATGAAGCGGATAAGCACTTGGCTATGGCCGGGCTGGCCTTTGTTTCGGAGGCTTTTACGCAAAAATACATTTCTTCTATCGATCCAGCCACCTCCATCGCTAACAGCTCTTATGTTAACACTTCGGAGCTAGGCGTAATGTTCAACAATTCCTTCGATATTGAGCAGAAACTAACAAAAGTCCTTGAGGATACGCAACTGGATGTACCCATCGGAATAAACTGGGCTTATGCCTCCGTCTCTCTCGCCGAGGATTGGATGAACCTGGTTCCCTATGCGGCGATACTATTCATCATTATGCTGAGCGGATATTTACTGATTTATAATATCTTTTATATCTCAGTGGTACGGGATGTGAAGTTCTACGGATTGTTGAAGACCATTGGAACCACACCCAGACAGTTGAGAAAGATTATTTCCGTTCAGGCACAGGTGCTGTATCTGATTGCACTGCCGTTCGGACTTGCCTCAGGCTATGGAATCGGATGCCTGTTGACCCCGTTGGTGAACTCTTTTTCCAGCGAGTCCGTGGAAGCATCGTATTCTGTCAGTCCGATTATATTTATCGGTGCAGCTATATTCTCCTATATTACGGTATGGCTGGGTGCCAGCAAGCCGGGCAGGATCGCCTCTAGAATCTCCCCTGTGGAAGCCGTGAAGTTCTCAGGAGTGTCTATAGGCGGAAAGAAAAAATCCAAAAAATCTAAGCACGGGGCAAAGCTTAACAGCATGGCACTCTCTAACTTATTCAGAAGTAAAAAGAAGCTGCTCCTGATGCTGTCCTCCTTATCTTTAAGCATTACTTTATTCAGTACTATCTTTACGATTATTTCTACATTAGATGTAAACAAGTACCTTAGTTCTTATATATCAGGAGATTTTGTAGTAACCAATAAGCCCCTCCTCAGTCATGGCGGAGAACGACAAGGCGATCCCTTTAAACTTTCGGAGGAATTCTGCAGCGCCTTGGGGAGCATTGATGGGGTGAAGAGTATTGACAAAGTGTATTACAAATTCGAACCCTACGAAATAGATAAGACTGTTCACGCGGTTCTCGACCCGCTGGCTTCGATGCCCGATCCTGACCCTTACATTCCGACCATCTTAGAGGGAGGATATATTCAGCTGAATCTGTATGGATTGGATTCGGGTTGGTATGACTTGTTGAATAAGGATATCGTTGAAGGGACTTTTGATAAGGAGAAATTCGACACCGGAAATTACGTTGTTATAACCGAGTCAATTGTAGGGGAGGATGTATACGCTACTTATTATCACCCCGGTGACCATATCCAATATAATGGGTTGGGTAAAAGTTATGAGGTGATGACTGTCCTAAACTACGATGCTCTTTTTGCGGCTACGGACAAGTCTTTTTCAGGCTATGGCTATAATGCCTTCCTTCCTTCTTCCGAGCTCATAAAAGAACTGCCTAAGGAAAGCAGCCCCGCCATGATCCTTTCAGCAACATTGCAAGTCGATTCTACCAAGCTGGATGATGTGGAGCTGGCTGCCAAGGCCATAACCGCTCCTACGGATGAGTTGACCCTCAAATCCAGAGAAGATTACAGACAGGAGCTGAGCGGGTTTATCACTATTTTCCAAACCCTAGGTTATGGCCTTAGCTTTGTTATCGCGCTCATCGGAGTTCTCAACTACATTAACACCGTCCTTACAGGAGTCATTGCCCGCAGAAATGAGTTTGCTGTTCTGGAGAGCATCGGAATGACCAAGAAGCAGCTGAAGAAAATGCTTGTTTATGAAGGGCTGTATAACGTGCTCTTAACAGTAATCATCACCTCTACCGCAGGTGTGTTGGTGACCTACAGCATTTCCAAGAGTATTACGGAGAACATGGCATTTACGGTCTTCCAAATGAGCTGGCTGCCGTTTATCATGGTCGTACCTGTCTTGCTAGTCATAGCATATTCCGTGACCTTGAGAGCTTACCGAATGCTGACAAAATCCACGATTGTTGAACGGTTGCGGGAAATTGAATAACAGAAAGTCCAATCCATAGAGATATATAAATAAAGAGCACTTGAGGTTGTAAACTCAAGTACTCTTTTTTATACCTAATCTATTCTAGTATCACTTCGTCCACATAAACCGTAAGTGGTGAACTTGTGCCGCTCGGTGAAGAGATCTGGAGCCCCATCGATTGAATCAAGGTTTTGTCGATCGTGCTCTGGTTCAAATCCATAGTGATCCACTGATAATCCGTGGTCAGTGTTTGTTCACCGGAGTCTGCCCAAGCCCAGCCGCCGCCAGTTTTAATAAATAGCTTAGCTAAAGCCGAGCCGGTTGATATACGGACTTTCAGCTTCAGCGTACTCCCGCTACTGAGATCCCTGTTCCCAATATTATTTAACTCGAAGTTTGTATTCGCTGGAAAAGTATTTGGGAAATCAACACTGAGTACCTTACTGACTCCATCTGTGGTGTTGGCCAGGTTTGTAGCTACGGTGTTTTGACCAAATTCCCAGCCCTGCAGTGAGCTTTCAAAGTCAAACAGTGTACCTAGAGCAATTCCTCCTCCGGCACTGCCGCTCGGCACTGTTCCTGCATTAGGATCATTCACCGCTTTGATATCGTCAAAATACATATCTGACGTCAGTGTTGAACCGCTAGGTACAGCATTCGTATAAATCGAGAACGCTTGAATAGCCTTCAGGTTCAGTTTGGTTAACGTTCCTGTAGCACCATTAGCCGGTTTAAAATCACTGAATTTCGCCGTGACGAATTGAGCGGTTGTAGTCTTGGTGTCCGGGTAATATTCATAGGTTTTACCGCTGGCATTGATCTGAATAACCAGCTTTTGACCTTGTGCATCCGGCTGATACCAGAACTGAAGGGCATTAAAACCAGACCAGTCCGCACTGCCCATTGATTTGGTAATACCCGTGTACCCATTGCCGCCCAGTGTATAGGTGTACTTTAATCCATAGCTGCCGCTTTGTTTATGACCCGCATCTAGCGTTGCTGAAGCGATATCTCCTCCGGCATGAACAAATTTGGTCTGCAATGAAAGGTTGCTTCCCAGATAGCCCTCGAAATCATCCACAAAAGCTGGATCAGAGGTAGCCTCCGCAAAGGTACTATAGAGTTGGATATTATCGATATATACAGGGAACGAAGTAGTATCGCTATCCAAACCACTGCCCACTAGGGAAAGTGCAATATCGTCTGCCTCTTCGCGTTTGGTTGCATCAGACAAATCGATGGACGGGGAGAATTTGGCATATTCAACACCGTTAATCGTTACTTTTTGCATCTCCGAAAGGGCAACCTGTGTGGTTTCCATTCCGTATTTATTTTCCCAATCCGGTGGAAGCATAACTACAGCACGAAGACTAGGGGTAGCTTTCGAACTTCCTGCCGATACCGGTATCCATGCATCGAACTTGATACGTGATACATCGGCTAAGGTATCGCTGTTAATGACCGACTTCGCGTTGGTCAACTCCAGCTTCAACTCCTGCCAGTTATCACCATAAACAGCCTTTGTTACACCTATTTTAAGAACACCATTCCCATCCAATGTACTGTGGGTGAGAGACGAAACTTCAGCCTGATACCCTCCATTATTTTGTACACCTAGGATATCTTGATCAAAAGTATACGAATGGATTAATACTTCACCAATTTTCACGAAGACCGTATTGGTTTGTTCCTGTAGAACCGTGCCGTCAGCACCATACACCTTAACAGTAATGGTATTCGACTTGCCGTTAAGACTGGCAGCCGGTGACCAATCTGCTGAATAGAAGAAGCCGTCCGCTTCCAGTGTCATTGGTGTTTCCACAGTGGAGCCGTTAACAGTGTATACAACCTTAACCGGCGTTTCATTTAAAACACGAGCCCGAACCTTCGTGGTATTCGTGCTGATCGTACCTTGGTTCGTAGGTGAAGCGATGTGCATCAACGGCTTTTCAACGGCTGCATCTATACTTCGGTTATAAGCGCCGGTTACCCCGTTGCTGAATATCGAATACTCATCATCATAGAATTTTTTGAAATCTGCAAGCATCTCATGCTCATGAGCAGGGTCACCTGTTGGATACGGTACATAAATAGAGTTCGCACCAAAGTTCGCCCAAGTCAACATATAAGCCATGCGCTTGGAGTCAGGATCACTCTTCAACGCAGTAGCCAAGCGGGTATAGAAATCCGTCGTTGTATTTCCGCTTACCTGCATTTTTTGATAACCGAATTCCGTAAGTGCTGCCACTTTATTCTTTCGATCCGCAATTTTGGAGACAAGCTTCGTTTCCTTAACAACACTGTCGAACCAGCCTTGACCTTCCCCGTTATAATAGCTGTCGAAGCCAATGATATCTACATAGTCATCACCCGGATAAGTCTCAAGGTATTTCTCCTCGTTGTCCCCGAAGCCTCCCCCAGGTGAGTAGGCATACAGGAAGTTGTGAACACCTTTTTGGTCACGCAGGTATTCAACGGTATATCGGTAGATTTCTTTGTATTCATCTTTTGTCGTGAAGGCTGCCCCCCACCAAAACCAACTACCGCTTTGCTCGTGGAATGGGCGGAAAACAACCGGAATCGGTTTGCCATCGTCAGTCTTTAGTTTTTTTGCAAAATCCGCGATATTATCTAAAAACTGATTAAACTCCTGATGGTTCGAACCACCGGGGAGAATAGTTGATACTACGTTACCTTTAAGGTCATAGAAATCTCCGCCTGTCACAAAGTTCGGCATGTGTGAGCTCAGGTTAAGAACACCGTTTTGGGCATAAGCCTTTTTCATTACATCGATTAGATTGTCGCGGCTTTGCTCAAAGTTACCCGATACTCCTGGCTTCTCATGCCCCTCAAGACTGAGCGTATCCCAACCAAAAACCGCAGGATAAGCACCAACCGCATTCAGAGAATCAGACTGGGTACCATTCTTTTCTGTGATCGACATCCCTTCGGTTGTAGCGTGCTGCTGTCCAAATAAAATATTCTTACCGCGGATATCCTGAAGATAGGCGAAAAGAGATTTGGTCTCAGCTGTAGCCTTCGAGTCTACGAAGTCGACTGTAGATATGGGTGTAGGGGTTACAGTACCAGAGCCGTTATTCGTCGTTGGCGTGGTTGGTGTTGTTGGAGATCCTGGCGTAACCGGCACCGATACACCGTTTGCCACTGTAATTGTTCCTACCCCAACCACAACACCGTTGACCGTTAGGCCGGAAGCTCGAACGATGGCATTCGAAATATTTCCTTTACCGACAATCGTTGTTCCCGGTGCATCTAGATTAACCGTTAAGTTTGTAATCGAGGCACCTTCCGCAACCAATAAGGCGACTAATTTATTAATTGTGGCTACAACGACTTTCGTACCAACCCCAAGCTCTAGGCGAGACTTGCTCTCCATTGAGATATTAGCGATCTGTGTTGTACCAGTTGTCATTACACGGACCATACCATCCGGGCGTCTAACTTGCACATTACCGAGGTTGGCGTTATTGAAAGTGATAGTGTTCTCACCGCCACCCCATATATAAGTGGTTCCCTTAACCGTTATACCGTCAAGCGTAACTTCCCCGTCGCCAATACCCGGTGCTAGGTATAGATTACCGTTGATAGTCGCTCCCTTCAGGTTCGCTCCATCTTTATTGATGATTACGCTTCCATTAATGATTGCAGCTTCATGGTTACCCGTAGTTGCATAATACCCTGTTATCAGTTGATCTAGAAGCGTAACTACTTCTGCACGTGTTATTTTACCTTCTGGCTTAAAGGATCCATCTGCATATCCACTGATTTTACCTGCAAAGGCATTTACAGCTTCAACTGCGTATTTCTGAATATCGGCTGAATCTTTAAAAGACGAAGCAAATGATGTATTCCCCCCAGTTGCAAGACTAAACGCCCTTGCAAGCAGTGTCACTGCATCTTGGCGGGAAATTTCTGTCGTGGCCCGAGCCTGATCCTTCTCAAAGCCAAGGTAATAGCCAGCTTCCTTTGCAATTGAGAGTTGATGCGCGTACCAGCTGCCAGCTGAAACATCGCTGAAATTTATTGTAGATGCGGCGGTAAAACCGAATACTTGATTGATGATCGTAACGAATTCTGCGCGATTAATACTCTGATTAGGGTGGAATGTCCCATCCGGATAGCCCTTAATGACACCGTTATTCATCCATTGACCAATATCAGTAGCAGCCCAGTGCCCCTGCAAATCAGAAGCAGTAGATGATACATTTCCTGCCCCGCCTGTAGCCGCGTAGGCCGGAGCAAGCGAGGTTCCAATCATTGCCGCAGCCATGAAGGAAGCTAGCCATTTTGTTGAACCTTTCATGAGAACCCTCCTAAGAATCATTATTTTACCAAACAAAAACTAACAAATATTTATTTTTGTTAGCACCCTCCCCTTTGCTATGTCAGCAAAAAATCTAATGAATACGGTTTAAAAATACTAATATATTACATTGTAAGCGCTTAATAATATATTATACAGACCCTGAATTCATTTGAATATGTCCTCTATTTGTTTTCATAGTCTCGTATTGTGTTTTTGTTATATTTAAATTAGTTAAATACGAAAACAAAATAAGACAAAATACCTAATTAATTAGCAAAAAAAGCAAGCTCCCTAATTCAGGAAGCCTGCTGCTAGTCAAATCACCTTAGTATATTGATTTCTTTTATTTAAAAGCGGGAATTGCGATATCTGCGTAGTTGTCCTCCAGAAACTTTTTCACTTCAGGACCACTCATCCGCTCGGCTAGCTTTTTGATGGCTGCGGACTCCTTGTTATCCTTACGGGAAACCAGAGTAATGGAAAACTCGGATTCCTCACTTTCCGTAATCAGCGCATCCTTCTTGGGTGTAAGTCCAAGCGGACTGGCGTAAGCTGGAGTCATGGCCACCAAATCAGCATCATCCAGCATGCGGGCCAGCATCAGTAAATCCACTTCCTCAATCACAAACTTTCTTGGATTCTCAATAATGTCTGCCTGAGTTGCTTGAATCCCTACGCCTTCCTTCAGCTTAATTAACCCCGCTGCTTCGAACATGACCAAGGAACGCCCGATATTCGACGGATCATTTGCCACTACAAGAGTGGATCCATCCGGTAATTCTTCGATATTCTTAAAACGTTTGGAATAACCACCGTAAATCGCATTATAAATAGGTTGGACTGCTACAAGATCAGATCCCTTGCTGGCATTGAACTGCTCCATGTAGGGAACATGTTGAAAAAAGTTAGCGTCAACTTCCTTATTGGCTAACGCCTCATTAGGCTGCACGTTATCCGACAGTACCATGATCTCAAGCTCGATACCATCCTCTTTCAGTAATGGTTTCACAATATCCATGATATCCGTCATCGGAGGAATCAGTGTCGCAACTTTCAACTTATTAGACACAGTTGAATTTGGAGCTTGGCTACCTTCAGATGTTTTCTTCTCTCCACAACCTGCAATGATAACCGTAAGTGTCAGAACCAATATAATTAATTTTTTCATTAGTGCAGCTAGCCTCCATTTTATAGTACGAATAGTTGTTGATTTACACATTCATCATCTCTTATCGAGAAGTCTCGACAAGGAACCTCCCGCGAATTGAACAAATTGCACCAGTACGATCATAACTAGAATCGCATAGATCATCACTTCCGTCTCAAAACGCTGATACCCATAACGGATTGCAAAGTCTCCGACTCCGCCCCCACCGACAACTCCCATCACTGTTGAGAAAGATATAAAGCTGATCGTCGAGGTTGTCAATCCGAGCACCAATCCTGAACGAGCTTCGACATACAGAAACTTAAAGGTAAGACTCAGCTTGGAAGCTCCCATAGACAAGGCCGCATCAATCGTACCTTTTGGCACCTCTAACAAAGATTGCTCAACCAAACGCGAGTAATAAACTATAGCGACAATCGACAGAGGTACCGTTGCTGCGATCGTGCCAATGGCTGTTCCTACAATCATGCGAGTTAGGGGAATCAGGGCAACGACCAGCAGCAAAAAGGGAAAGGAACGTACAATATTAACAATACTGTTCAGTATCAAAGACAAGTACTTATTCTCATAAAGTTGGCCTTTTCGACAAAAAAACAACAGTGTCCCCAGTGGAAGTCCCAGGAGCAGGGCAGCGCTGACCGATATTCCTACCATCACAAAAGTTTCCCCGATCGATTGCCACATTTGGGCCTGATACTTAATCATACTCTCAAACATAGACTTCTCTCTCTTTGCCGATAATCTGTTCCCTATAGGAACTAAAGCTTCCTGCGGCTGGACGGAATTTTCCGTCTTCCCTTGAGAACGAATCAATGATTCGCCCGCTTTCCATCACGGAGACGTGACTGCATATGGTTTTGATAACGTCCATCTCATGAGTGACAATCATAATGGTTACCCCTAGACTTGAATTCACATGCTTTAACACATTTAAAATCTCCACTGTAGTTGCAGGATCAAGTGAAGAGGTTGGCTCATCGCAGAGCAACAGTTTGGGGTTGTTAACCAGAGCACGGGCGATACCTACACGCTGACGCTGTCCTCCGCTGAGCTGGGCGGGATATTGCTCTTCTTTGTCCTCAAGTCCTACAAACTTCAAACACTCCTTCACGCGCCTTATCCGCTCTTTCTTCGGCATACCTGCCAGCTCCAGGGGGATGGATACATTACGGCTGACTGTTGCGTTTGATACTAGATTAAATTGCTGAAAAATCATTCCAATCTTCTGCCTCTCCTTTCGTAGCTGCTTATCCGGCAATCCCATCAATTGCTGTCCATCTATGGTAACGGTTCCTTGATCAGGTTGTTCCAGTAAATTGATCATTCGCAGCAGCGTAGACTTCCCGGCTCCACTTGCACCGATAATGCCATGTATAGCTCCCGCATTGACCTCGAGTGAAACATTATCGACAGCCTTATACAGCCCGTCCCGCAGCTTGTAGCTTTTGCTTACCTCATTTAGCGATAGGATGATGATTCCCCCTTCCGTTCCGCCTAAGAATGATTCTGGTGAGGATTCAATCTATTGTATCATAATTATTTAAAAACTGTTTCTTTAAAATTATCTATAAATAATAAGGCATTTTCTCCGCTGTGTCACCACTTTTTTATCTATTTTTTCAGATAGGGTTAACTCATAGATTGTACTCATCTGTCAAAATCAAAAAAGAGCAGTTGAAATCGCGAGGATTTCCACTGCTCTACTGTTATACCCTATGCTTGATTTAAAAATCAGTCCGTTTCAAACAAAAATAAAATAGGCTTATAAAACTGCTCGAAGGCAATTTTATAAGCCTATTTCAGATACCGGCGAGAGGACTCGAACCTCCACGGTTTCCCACTCGATTTTGAGTCGAGCGCGTCTGCCATTCCGCCACGCCGGCAAATACTAAATGGAGGCGCCACCCAGATTTGAACTGGGGATAAAGCTTTTGCAGAGCTTTGCCTTACCACTTGGCTATGGCGCCATAAAACAGTTGGAGCGGACGACGGGAATCGAACCCGCGACCCTCGCCTTGGCAAGGCGATGCTCTACCGCTGAGCCACGTCCGCAATATGGCTGGGGATATAGGATTTGAACCTATGCATGACGGAGTCAAAGTCCGTTGCCTTACCGCTTGGCTAATCCCCAACATACAAATAGAAAGTAAAATGGGGCGACCGATGGGTCTCGAACCCACGAATGCCGGAACCACAATCCGGTGCGTTAACCACTTCGCCACGATCGCCATATGATACAAAACTAACTTTTTAATATAATAACTTTTAAAGAATATGGGGCGACCGATGGGTCTCGAACCCACGAATGCCGGAACCACAATCCGGTGCGTTAACCACTTCGCCACGACCGCCATATTATACTTTAAAAATTATTGGCAGGGGCAGCAGGAATTGAACCCACACCAACGGTTTTGGAGACCGTTGTTCTACCCTTAAACTATGCCCCTAAAACTGGTGGAGGATGATGGATTCGAACCACCGAACACTAACGTGAGCAGATTTACAGTCTGATGCGTTTGGCCACTTCGCTAATCCTCCAAGGATGGTGCCGGCGAGAGGACTTGAACCCCCAACCTACTGATTACAAGTCAGTTGCTCTACCAGTTGAGCTACACCGGCGTATTCTTTTGTAAGGCTTATGGTGGCTCGAGACGGATTCGAACCGCCGACACGAGGATTTTCAGTCCTCTGCTCTACCGACTGAGCTATCGAGCCTTAGTACAAAATATAAATGGCGGAACCGACGGGATTCGAACCCGCGATCTCCTGCGTGACAGGCAGGCATGTTAGGCCAACTACACCACGGTTCCAAATTGGTTGCGGGGGCAGGATTTGAACCTGCGGCCTTCGGGTTATGAGCCCGACGAGCTACCGGGCTGCTCCACCCCGCGTCATAAGCAATATAAAATTGATGGTGGAGGCTGAGGGGTTCGAACCCCCGACCCTCTGCTTGTAAGGCAGATGCTCTCCCAGCTGAGCTAAGCCTCCATAAACGAACAATTGTTATCATACCAATTTCAACCTACAAAATCAAGTGAAAAATGGTGACCCGTATGGGATTCGAACCCATGTTACCTCCGTGAAAGGGAGGTGTCTTAACCCCTTGACCAACGGGCCAAACTACTAAGAAAATATTATGGCGGAGAGAGAGGGATTCGAACCCTCGAGACGCTTGTGGCGCCTACACGATTTCCAATCGTGCTCCTTCGGCCAAACTCGGACACCTCTCCATATGGCTCCCCGAACAGGGCTCGAACCTGTGACAACTCGATTAACAGTCGAGTGCTCTACCAACTGAGCTATCAGGGAATATATATTCAGGCTTGATCGCCTGAAAACTGAATCCGAAACAAATCTGCGTTTAGATATTTGGATAAGCCCTCGACCGATTAGTATTGGTCAGCTCCATGCATTGCTGCACTTCCACCTCCAACCTATCTACCTCGTCGTCTTCAAGGGGTCTTACTAATTGGGAAATCTCATCTTGAGGGGGGCTTCACGCTTAGATGCTTTCAGCGCTTATCCCGTCCGTACGTAGCTACTCAGCCATGCTCCTGGCGGAACAACTGATGCACCAGCGGTACGTCCATCCCGGTCCTCTCGTACTAAGGACAGCTCCTCTCAAATTTCCTGCGCCCACGACAGATAGGGACCGAACTGTCTCACGACGTTCTGAACCCAGCTCGCGTACCGCTTTAATGGGCGAACAGCCCAACCCTTGGGACCTACTTCAGCCCCAGGATGCGATGAGCCGACATCGAGGTGCCAAACCTCCCCGTCGATGTGGACTCTTGGGGGAGATAAGCCTGTTATCCCCAGGGTAGCTTTTATCCGTTGAGCGATGGCCCTTCCATGCGGTACCACCGGATCACTAAGTCCGACTTTCGTCCCTGCTCGACTTGTAGGTCTCGCAGTCAAGCTCCCTTATGCCTTTGCACTCTTCGAATGATTTCCAACCATTCTGAGGGAACCTTGGAACGCCTCCGTTACTCTTTAGGAGGCGACCGCCCCAGTCAAACTGCCCGCCTGACACGGTCCCCGTACCCGATTAGGGCACTAGGTTAGAACCTAGATACGATCAGGGTGGTATCCCAACGTCGCCTCTGCAGAAGCTTGCGCTCCTACTTCTCTGGCTCCCACCTATCCTGTACAGATCGTACCCAAATTCAATATCAAGCTGCAGTAAAGCTCCATGGGGTCTTTCCGTCTTGTCGCGGGTAACCTGCATCTTCACAGGTATTAAAATTTCACCGGATCTCTCGTTGAGACAGCGCCCAAGTCGTTACGCCATTCGTGCGGGTCAGAATTTACCTGACAAGGAATTTCGCTACCTTAGGACCGTTATAGTTACGGCCGCCGTTTACTGGGGCTTCGGTTCACAGCTTCGGATTGCTCCTAACCGCTCCCCTTAACCTTCCAGCACCGGGCAGGCGTCAGCCCGTATACTTCGCCTTGCGGCTTCGCACAGACCTGTGTTTTTGCTAAACAGTCGCTTGGGCCTTTTCACTGCGGCCCCCTCGTGCTATTCACACTACCGGGGCACCCCTTCTCCCGAAGTTACGGGGTCATTTTGCCGAGTTCCTTAACGAGAGTTCTTCCGCGCGCCTTAGAATTCTCTTCTCGCCTACCTGTGTCGGTTTGCGGTACGGGCACCTTCTCCTGGCTAGAGGCTTTTCTTGGCAGTGTGAGATCATGACCTTCGCTACTACAATTTTCGCTCCCCATCACAGCCTGGCCTAATAATGTGCGGATTTGCCTACACATTAGCCTCACTGCTTAGACGGACACTTCCATCAGTCCGCGTCACTACCCTCCTGCGTCACCCCATCGCTCATAGCGGATTACGGTGGTACAGTAATTTCAAACTGTTGTCCTTCGACTACGCCTTTCGGCCTCGCCTTAGGTCCCGACTTACCCTGAGCGGACGAGCCTTCCTCAGGAAACCTTGGGCTTTCGGCGGATCAGATTCTCACTGATCTTTTCGTTACTCATACCGGCATTCTCACTTGTATACGCTCCAGCACTCCTCACGGTATACCTTCAACGTATATACAACGCTCCCCTACCCCAGATACTTAGTATCTAGCCATAGCTTCGGTGGTGTGTTTAGCCCCGTTACATTTTCGGCGCAGAGTCACTCGACCAGTGAGCTATTACGCACTCTTTCAATGGTGGCTGCTTCTAAGCCAACATCCTGGTTGTCTGTGCAACTCCACATCCTTTCCCACTTAACACACACTTGGGGACCTTAGCTGATGGTCTGGGCTGTTTCCCTTTC
The DNA here is from genome assembly GCF_000757885.1 of Paenibacillus wynnii. Lineage (NCBI taxonomy): Bacteria > Bacillati > Bacillota > Bacilli > Caryophanales > Paenibacillaceae > Paenibacillus > Paenibacillus wynnii. The sequence continues at coordinate 355,314 of NZ_JQCR01000001.1, forward strand.
GACAATGGATCTTAGCACTCACTGTCTGACTCCCGGCAATAAGTATATGGCATTCGGAGTTTGACTGATCTTGGTAACCCTTGCGGGCCCCGCAACCAATCAGTGCTCTACCTCCACTACTCTAATACCGAGGCTAGCCCTAAAGCTATTTCGGGGAGAACCAGCTATCTCCGAGTTCGATTGGAATTTCTCCGCTACCCCCACCTCATCCCCGCATTTTTCAACATGCGTGGGTTCGGGCCTCCAGTGCGTGTTACCGCACCTTCACCCTGGACAGGGGTAGATCACACGGTTTCGGGTCTACGTCCACATACTCAAATCGCCCTATTCAGACTCGCTTTCGCTGCGGCTCCGTCTTCTCGACTTAACCTTGCATGTTAAACGTAACTCGCCGGTTCATTCTACAAAAGGCACGCCATCACCCATAGATAGGGCTCTGACTTTTTGTAAGCACACGGTTTCAGGTTCTATTTCACTCCCCTTCCGGGGTGCTTTTCACCTTTCCCTCACGGTACTGTTTCACTATCGGTCGCCAGGTAGTATTTAGCCTTAGCAGATGGTCCTGCTGGATTCATACGGGGTTTCACGTGCCCCGCACTACTCGGGATCCGTCTCGGAGAGAACACAGTTTAGATTACAGGGCTTTTACCTCTATCGCGGGCCTTTCCAGACCTCTTCATCTACTGTATTCCTTTGTAACTCCATGTGAGACGTCCCACAACCCCAAGGGGCAAGCCCCTTGGTTTAGGCTGTTCCGCGTTCGCTCGCCGCTACTGACGGAATCACTATTGTTTTCTCTTCCTCAGGGTACTTAGATGTTTCAGTTCCCCTGGTCTGCCTCTACATACCCTATGTATTCAGGTATGAGTAACTGCGAATTACCACAGCTGGGTTTCCCCATTCGGACACCCCCGGATCAAAGCTTGCTTACAGCTCCCCGAGGCAGTTTCGTTGTTCGCCACGTCCTTCGTCGGCTCCTGGCGCCTAGGCATCCTCCGTGTGCTCTTATTAGCTTAACCATCACTCCGGTGTTTGGCTTGTTCGCTCATCTTGTTTTGAATCTCGTTCACGATTAGAAATCGTTCACAAGGAATTCAAAGCCAAAGGTCGCTTCACAATCCAAAACCTTCGTTTCCAGCTAATAACTAATTTACTTGTTTGCACAAGTTATAGCTAAAAGATGTTCTAAAACGCAAATTCGTTTCGGTATCCAGTTTTCAAGGATCAAGTTTTATCTCATCCGGCTTTAACCCCGGAAGAAGATCATATCATTTACCGCATCTACTTGGCTACAAGTAAGTTTTAGAAATGATACCTTTTGAGAGTTGAACTCTCAAAACTGAGCAACGAGTGAGTGGTTCGAACCTTCAAGGGTCCTTATAGAAGCTTAACGCTTCTGTTCGAATGTTTCCGTTACAGGAAACGATTCTCCATAGAAAGGAGGTGATCCAGCCGCACCTTCCGATACGGCTACCTTGTTACGACTTCACCCCAATCATCTACCCCACCTTCGGCGGCTGGCTCCCTTGCGGGTTACCCCACCGACTTCGGGTGTTGTAAACTCTCGTGGTGTGACGGGCGGTGTGTACAAGACCCGGGAACGTATTCACCGCGGCATGCTGATCCGCGATTACTAGCAATTCCGACTTCATGCAGGCGAGTTGCAGCCTGCAATCCGAACTGAGACCGGCTTTGTTGGGATTCGCTCCACCTTGCGATTTCGCAGCCCGTTGTACCGGCCATTGTAGTACGTGTGTAGCCCAGGTCATAAGGGGCATGATGATTTGACGTCATCCCCACCTTCCTCCGGTTTGTCACCGGCAGTCTGCTTAGAGTGCCCACCATAATGTGCTGGCAACTAAGCATAAGGGTTGCGCTCGTTGCGGGACTTAACCCAACATCTCACGACACGAGCTGACGACAACCATGCACCACCTGTCTCCGATGCTCCGAAGAGGGGCACTATCTCTAATGCTTACATCGGGATGTCAAGACCTGGTAAGGTTCTTCGCGTTGCTTCGAATTAAACCACATACTCCACTGCTTGTGCGGGTCCCCGTCAATTCCTTTGAGTTTCAGTCTTGCGACCGTACTCCCCAGGCGGAGTGCTTACTGTGTTAACTTCGGCACCAAGGGTATCGAAACCCCTAACACCTAGCACTCATCGTTTACGGCGTGGACTACCAGGGTATCTAATCCTGTTTGCTCCCCACGCTTTCGCGCCTCAGCGTCAGTTACAGCCCAGAAAGTCGCCTTCGCCACTGGTGTTCCTCCACATATCTACGCATTTCACCGCTACACGTGGAATTCCACTTTCCTCTTCTGTACTCAAGCCACCCAGTTTCCAGTGCGACCTCAGGTTGAGCCCAAGGTTTAAACACCAGACTTAAATAGCCGCCTGCGCGCGCTTTACGCCCAATAATTCCGGACAACGCTTGCCCCCTACGTATTACCGCGGCTGCTGGCACGTAGTTAGCCGGGGCTTTCTTCTCAGGTACCGTCACTCCGATAGCAGTTACTCTACCGGACGTTCTTCCCTGGCAACAGAGCTTTACGATCCGAAAACCTTCATCACTCACGCGGCATTGCTCCGTCAGGCTTTCGCCCATTGCGGAAGATTCCCTACTGCTGCCTCCCGTAGGAGTCTGGGCCGTGTCTCAGTCCCAGTGTGGCCGTTCACCCTCTCAGGTCGGCTACGCATCGTCGCCTTGGTGAGCCGTTACCTCACCAACTAGCTAATGCGCCGCAGGCCCATCCCTCAGTGACAGATTGCTCCGTCTTTCATTCTCTCCTCAGGTGAGGAAAGAAATTATCCGGTATTAGCTACCGTTTCCGGTAGTTATCCCAGTCTAAGGGGCAGGTTGCCTACGTGTTACTCACCCGTCCGCCGCTAAATGATTTTGAAAGCAAGCTTTCAAAATCACTCCGCTCGACTTGCATGTATTAGGCATGCCGCCAGCGTTCGTCCTGAGCCAGGATCAAACTCTCCAAATTGTATTTAGAAAGAGCGATTGCTCATTTTGAAACATCTGACGAGAATTAAAAAATTCTCTGATCATGGTCTTCAAGAAGTCCATGATTTTGGATTTTACTCTCGTAAAATCCCACTCACTCGTTGTTCAGTTTTCAAAGATCAATGTCTCGTTTGTCGCTATTATTGTCTCAGCAGCGACCTTTATAATATATCACGGCGCCCACGTTTCAGTCAAGCTTTTTTTTAAAACTTAATTTTCTTGTCTGTCTTTCTAACGCTTCTGAATTGAGTTAACTCTTCAGAGGGACGAGTTATAATTTATCACATTAACAAGGATTGAGTCAACCCTAAATATTATACAATAAATAGTATTCTTCATTAATAGAGATAAACAAAAAAAGAGAGTGCTAATGCCCCTCCCTATCCTACAGTATTATTATCTCTATATGGTGTAACGTACGGTATGACCATCTCCGGTACTACCGTCTGCCCAAGAAGTTATTTCTCTAATCAGTGAACGGGAAGCCAGCTTTCTCAATATAATAGGAAGTTCAGCTTCCAAATGACTCACACCAGGCTGAATCAATAATTCTTCAACGCCCCATGGTTCATTACGACTATTCAGAATGGTTAAAAGCAACGTGCAGCAATCCGCCATTTTCGACATAATCGCAAATTCACAGGCCAATAATACAAGCTCCACTCTCTGTTCCAACGTTTCGGTGCTAATCGTTAACTCCTCATACAATTTATATACCGATGTATTCTGGCTCTTTAGTTGATCCCACACAGCCGGTTCTGGAAACCTGCCGCCTTCACTTACCTCAATGCGAGCCCAATGATATAAGGCAATTAAGACGCAATTGTAAGCATCCATGATACAACCTGCAGCAATATAACGTTTTGATTTCACATACATATGCAAAAAGCGTGAAATCTCCATAAATAAAACACGTTCCTTAAGCGGTTGCTCGAATTGAAGTATGGTCTGCCGCAGATTCTCAAGAATACCTTGCGGATCCCAAACCACCTCACCAGCCAACAAGCTCGTAACAAGCTCATTATTATCTCCGGCAGTTACCGCACGTTCCAAAGCTTGAATATCGACATGCAACGTCTGGGTACGCATACCACCATCAATTGAATGTCGGATTATCCGTTCCTTGTTCAGTTCAGTATGCAGCATCAGTACAAGCCTATCGTATTCGTGAAGCAGTGCACTTTGAAAAGGAATGCTTCCCTGCTGCCCCAAAGTAATGACTCCAAGAACACTCTCATCAAACGTTTCTCCACTTATAATTCTTAAATTGGATAGTTCCATGCCTTCCCTCCATCAAATATGGCGATTTCGCGTCAGTTCAGCTATAATTCATTTATAATATAATTCTACTTTTTCATGTTAGTTCCTTCTGGACGTGAGAACTATTTAAGTTAGGAGCAAATACTCATGATTTTTAAATCAGCTAAAATTAATGCTTTTCGTACATGGGGATTGCTGCTTACCATGCTGGGTATGGGACTAATGATTCTCGGGACAGCCGGTATTGTATTTTGGGGGCATGCGGGAAAAGTTGTAGCGGCAGTTGGGCTTGTGATTGGATTGATTTCGATGATGGCAAGTCTAGCTATATATTTTTGGGCAGGCATGTTGTCAACGAGTGCTGTACAGGTGGACTGTCCTGAATGTCACAAGATGACCAAAATGCTTGGCAAGACAGACCGATGCATGTTCTGCCATACTATTTTAACTATGGATCCAGAACAAGCCACTATCACGGCAGAGCAGCTTGAAAATCAGCAACTTAAATCATAAACAACAAATAAGGGGCTTCCGATTTCGGAAGCCCCTTAAGTTTAGCCTGTTACTTGTGTATTTCATTCAGCTCTTTCCATGCCGACGGATTCGCAAAGCTGCGATTCCAAGAGCCTACACCTCCAAGACCAAATGACTTCGATAACTGAACCCTCGCTTTAAGCGATACTTTATCTTCAATCCATATTTTACGAGGTATCCCATCTTCTTTATATTCCACATAATTCTGTCCTGATTCTTGATCTAATTTCGGCTTCAACTTTTTGGTGCTAATAATCTCAGCGACCGCATCCATGCTTACAGCCTTGGAACTTACTTTGATCTTTCCATTTACCTTAATCTCAGACCAGATACGGGTATATAAAGGAATGCCTAAAATGATCTTCTCAGGTAATACGTCATCTTCTTCAATAATTCGGCTTATAGAGTTCTCTACCCATGGCAAGGAGGCGACAGAACCCGCTGTAGGGCTTGATGCCCAGTGTTCATCGTAAGCCATAACTATAATAAAGTCAGCTATTCCTCCGAGAGCACGGCGATCCAAAAACAATGACCACATTTCGCTGTTCGATTTCGGTGTTACATCTATAGATACAATTAGATTTTTGGCCTGTGCCATCGGCTTCAGCTCCCGCATAAATTGCGTGACATTCTCGCCATCCTTCGTATGCACATTCTCAAAATCTATATTGATTCCATCCAAATCATAAAGATCGCTATATTCAAGCATTTGGACAATGATTCGCATGCGTTTCTCATAAGTAGACAGCGCCACCGTAGTCATGTCCGCCTCAAAGCTGTTAGAAAGAAGCCCCCATACCTCCATTCCCTGATTGTGGGCCCATTGTACATATACGCTGTCCGCTTGACTGCGAACATTCCCTTCCCCGTCTACGATCCGGAACCAGGTTGGACTAACCACATTAACACCAGGAAGCTTACCGATCGATTTGGGATTAGGCTTACGTTCATATACGGCTTCCCAGACCAGGTTCACGGGTTTACCACTCCAGCTGCGCTCAGCGCGTGTTGGGGATAACGGCTGCACTTTTACTACTTTTCGACCATTCGGAAGAATATCTTTATTCTGGGCCCAACCCGTATATCCATTACTCATCTGTAGATATAACCAGTCCTCATCGGTTTCCCAAATCTTCACGACAGTTCCGGGGGCCATATCGGCCACAATAGGAGCATGAATGGTTGCTTTATTCCGAAGAGGAGTACTGTTATCTTCTTTATCCCCCTTAACCTTACCTAGCGGAACATTCTCACCAGCCAGCATTAACTGAACGGCTCCAGTCACAGTATCTTCCTGTATTTCAAAACCATATAAGTCCTTCAAGGTTTCCGCAGGAAGATAAGTGAATCCACCCTTTTCCTCCGGGGCTAACCGCAGCTGCAAAGGTTTGTTATTTAAACTAGCCTTTGTGGTGTCTTCTTGCATGAATAGCAGCTCACTGTCAGTAGATAGAATAACCGACTTGCTCTCAGCCTCGTAACGAATCGAGGAATCTACATATTTCTGTAAAAAGGGCAGGGGTATCAATAGACTTTCTCCGGTACCTGAAGCAGAATACTCCGTTAAAACACCCTTAACAAATAAAGGCTTGTCCATTCCTTTCCAGTCAGGATCTACATGCAGACGATTAGGCATCACATAAAATACGACCCAATATACAGCGGCCGCTATAATAAATAGTCCCAGCAGGCGGCGAAAAAGACCTCCGCGCTGTTTCACACGCTTCTGTCTCTGTCTTCTATCCAAAATTAAATCCTCCATATAATTGCTTTTTTTTGAGAATACGAAGATTGCACAAAAGCGGCATGGCCGCCCTTGTAGAATACGCTTATGAGTCCATTTGGTTTCCAAAAAAAATAAAACGTGATTCCTCCAATTAAGGATTCAGCACGTTCTTAAAACTTCGGCAAGACTTTTGCCTCGGATCCATTCAATTATCATTTCAAAACTGCTACTCTGTGCAGCATTGGCAAACCCCATATAACTCCATTCGCAATCCTTTGATCTTAAACCCGGTAGCCTGCTCCGCACGGTGCTCCACCTCGTGAAGGGATGGGTAACTGAAATCCTCAATCTTGCCACAAATCTGGCAGATGACATGAAAATGATCAGATACATTAGCATCAAAACGGCTGGAATTATCACCATAGGTCAATTCTCGAACCATACCCGCTTCCATGAACATTTTTAAATTATTGTACACGGTTGCCACACTCATACTCGGAAACTTGGGTTCCAGCGCCCGGTAAATGTCATCTGCCGTAGGATGGTTCATCGCTTCCATCAAATAGGTTAATATAGCATGACGCTGGGGCGTAATACGGACACCGGTTGTCTTCAGTTGTTCCAATGCATGCTGAACGCCACTACCCATCAATGTCACCGCCCCTTATGGTAAACATATTTATTAATCTAATTATAATTGTAAGACTGTGCTTTCATTATTGTCAACGCAGTCTTTACATTATATTTATTATTATATAATAAATATTACTTATTTCAATATTTCCTCACATTTAGGTTGCTGTTTCCCTCCAAGTGAAGCTTATATTCGCCCGTACCGACTTTTCCAGAGACTGTTTTTTTATCAATAAAAAGTTCTGGAATATCAGAGGATATATCCCCATACCCGCTAGAACCCTCCACGGAATAGCTTCCAACTAAAGGTAGGAACAGATCGAGATCACCCACTGCACTGTATATATCCCAATCTCCACCAATTTGGCTTGAACGAACATTAATACTGCCATTGAGAGATTCCGCATGAACCTTCATCCTAGCCTCTGTAACGGTCAAATTCCCGTTTTTGCTAACAATATCGACAGTTCCTCCACTATTGACAGTCGCAACGTTCCCAACAGCGGTAGAAAGCTTTAGCGAGCCGGCAATATCCCATGCATTCATATCCCCGCCGCTTGTTGAGAGATCCACACTCCCTTGAACGTCTCGGACACGAACCGCCCCGTTCAGCGTCTTTCCTGTAATGTCCCCATATACTTTGTGCAGTATGAGCTCACCATTACCCGTTTCAAGAGAAATATCTTCAATCGCTTCTACGTTTTGCAGTGTTATGCCACCATTCATTGTTCGCACCTGCAAATTAAAGCGACGATCTTCAGGAACTAAAATATCCATATCAATACGCGGCTGGCGTTTACCGGACTCTCCATAAGCCTTGCCCTTGGGGGTTATCTTAATGTTCGAACCCTCTGCGACTTCAATGAAGGACTGTTCTGAAATCGCCTCCGCCATTACTCCCTCCAACTGATCCACCCACACGGTAGCCACAATCTCTATATCCTCAACCGGAGCCCTATGCAGCAAAATATCACCGTTAATCGCATCAATGGTTAGCTTGGCCGATTTCAGTTCAACCGGAACAATTAAAGTAGGCTTCTGATATTTAGTGCCTGTCGCTTCACCATAATCCACGGCTGCTGCTGTCAGATTTAAATTCACCCGATTCCATAAATGAATATAATGCTCTTGTTCCGCCACTATAAATACACTGACTGAAATTACGACGGCTGTTATCACTCCGCTCACATCAAGTCGAAACTTTTTGCCAGGATGGGATGTGCCATAGTCCGCTCGACGCGTAGAAAAATACATAAGTAAATACTCTATGCCCCATAATACAGGAACAACAGGCCACCATTTTAGCAGAAGGAGCATATTTTCGGTATGGTCTTTCCAGTCTAATAGCAGTAATACTCCAACGCTTATAAGAAGAAGGACTGCAGTAAACCTTCCTATACGATATATATTGAGGCTTCCGCTTCCTCCACGCTTACTAATTCTTTTGGCGATTTCACGAACACCCAGAAGTACACCTATACAGATAAGTAATGCCGCAACAGTCACTCCTGCATAATGTTCAATGTAAGCCTGCAACCAAACAGGCTTTTGACGGAACATGATAAGTAATGCGCCTCCAAAGAGCAGTAACAGCCCGAACGAAATCCCCGGTTCGCTAACTAGAGAACGACGCTTGGAAACTGGGGAAGCAGGATTCAGATCAGAATCAACCCCACCTTCATCCTTTGCTCCGTTATGATTAAGAAGATTTAAGATCCGATCTGAGGTCTGCAGGACATCGAATACGTTATAAAAATAAAGCACAGGAATAAGCAGGGCCAATAAGATAAGCAGCGGCACATTTATTTGCATGCCAATAGAGGAGAAATAAAGCAGTGCCGCAATGTCTAACAAGATAATAAAAATCAGTGAAATCCCTTTGCGGAGAAGCCCCAAATACAAATGTCCGGTTCCCGGTATCAGGACCGCCAGCAGGCCGGCAACAAATTTATGTTTTCTCGGTCGCCGTCGTTTGGGACGCGGAGGAATCACTTCGCTCATGTTATCCAATCCGTCGGATTCCAAGATCTCAGAGTCATTCAATGCTTCGGTTACCGGGTGCATTTCAGGTTCATTTATCACTTGGGAGCTCCTCCTTTCTATCGAATATCAGGTGGTTTAGCATGTCTCTAATTTACCGGAACGGTTGAACTCAATAAGTTCTACACCCGGAGCCACTTCCTCTATTCCAGCAGCGATAAATCCATGTTTGATATATAAAGAAACCGCTGGCGTATTTAGCTTGCCGGTAGAAACTATAAATTGTTCCATGTCGTTATATTGCTCAAACACATAATTCAACAGACTGCCTGCAATCCCTTTTCGAAAATGATCGGGGTCTACCATCATCCGTGTAATGGTGAGCTTACCCGGCAACTCTTCCTTTGTTGCCACAGCCCCCATAATATCCCCGTCCTCACTCACACAACCATAAAAGGTCTCTGAGCTGCTGCGGAGCATGTCCCGGGTCTCCAAAAGTGGAGGAATATCCAGAAAGCCTATGAGCTGAGCTTCCAATCGATAAGCCTTATGCTGAAGAGTCCATAGTTCGTTGATCGTGAGTTCATCCTGCAGATCCAGCTTCACAAATTCATTCATATTATCAATCCCCTTATAGACCGCGAAGAGCTTGTCGTTACCGACAAGCCCTCGTTATAGGTTGCTCCTTTATATTACCCAAACAACAGACTAGCTGTTCAGAACCTCTGCCAATAGCTTATTGGCAAGCCCAGGATTAGCCTTACCTTTACTCTCTTTCATAACTTGTCCTACTAGGAAACCTATTGCTTTCTGCTTACCCGCTTTGTAATCCTCTACGGATTGCGGGTTAGCCGCTACAACCGCTTCTACGATTCCTTTGATAGCACCTTCATCGCTAATTTGGACTAAGCCCTTTTCCTCAACGATGGCGGCAGGCAGCTTCCCGCTCTCCAGCATTTCCTTGAAGACAGTCTTCGCAATCTTGCTGCTGATGGTTCCGCCAGCTATTAGTCCAATCATTTCACCAAGACCCTGTGGAGTAATCTTCACATCCGAAAGCTCGAGGTTATTCGCATTTAGATAGCCGAGCAAGTCACCCATGATCCAGTTAGCCAGAGACTTAGCATCTGGAGTGTAATGAAGAGCTCCTTCGAAGAAGTCAGCCAGAAGCATAGAAGAGGTAATCACACCTGCATCATAAGCAGTGAGACCGTACTCCTCGCTGTAACGGGCTTGCCGAGCATTCGGCAGCTCTGGAATGGTAGCCCGAATGGACTCCTTCCAAGCGTCACTAATATGCAGCACGATTAGGTCTGGATCCGGGAAATAACGGTAATCATGTGCTTCTTCTTTACCCCGCATGGATAAGGTCTTGCCGCCTGCCTCATCCCACCGACGGGTCTCCTGAACAACAATACCTCCGTCATCCAGAATTTCACCTTGTCGGAATTGTTCATATTCAAGTCCGCGAAGTACTCCGCGGAAGGAGTTCATGTTCTTGAGCTCAGCTCGAATACCAAATTCCTCCTGACCTACAGGTCGAAGACTGATATTGGCATCGCAGCGCATGGAGCCTTCTTCCATCTTAACGTCAGATACATCGCAATATTGCATGATGGCCCGAATTTTCTCCAGATAGGCGCGCGCTTCATCAGGGGATCTCAAATCCGGCTCGGAAACAATCTCAATAAGAGGTGTTCCTACCCGATTGAAATCAACGAGAGAAGCAAATCCACCATCCACGTGAGTCAGCTTACCAGCATCCTCTTCTAGATGGAGGCGGGTAATTCCGATCCGCTTGGTCTCACCATCCACTTCAATATCGATCCAGCCGTTCAAACCGATGGGCTGATCGAACTGCGAAATTTGGTAAGCTTTTGGTGAATCGGGGTAGAAGTAGTTCTTTCGGTCGAACTTACTGACATCGCCAATGGTACAGTTCAGTGCCATAGCTGCCTTCATTGCATAGTCCACCGCTTGCCGGTTCAGTACCGGCAGAACGCCGGGATGACCCAGACATACGGGACAAGTGTGTGTATTAGGTGGAGCCCCGAATTCTGTGGAGCAGCCGCAGAAGATTTTAGACTTTGTATGAAGCTCTACGTGAACTTCCAGTCCGATAACCGTTTCATATTTAGATGACATAGTAACCCATTCCCCTCCTTTTGGAAGATATTACAGCTGTGGACGCTGCTTGTGGTGCTCTGTATTTTGTTCAAAGGCATGCGCAACGCGCAGCACGGTAGTCTCATCAAATTCTCTGCCGATAATCTGCAGCCCAACAGGTAGCCCATCCGCAAGACCGCAAGGAATACTCACCGCTGGAATGCCCGCGAGACTTACCGGAATGGTAAGGATATCGTTCAGATACATGGTCAGCGGATCTTCGGTCTGAGAGCCCAGCTTAAAGGCTGTCGTTGGAGCCGTCGGTCCAATGACAACATCATACTTCTTAAAGACTTCATCAAAGTCCTGTTTGATGAGGGTACGGACCTTTTGTGCTTTTAGGTAATAGGCATCATAATACCCTGAACTTAGCGCATAGGTGCCCAGCATAATACGACGCTTCACCTCTGGCCCAAATCCGCGACTACGGGAGTTCAGATACAGCTCAAGCAAACCGCCGCCTTCATCCACACGCGCACCGTAACGAACGCCGTCGAAACGGGCTAGGTTAGAAGATGCTTCTGATGAGGACAGCAAATAATAAGCAGCTACTGCATATTCAGTATGTGGCAGGGATACCTCTTCCCACACAGCACCTAAACCTTCCAGCACTTTAAGAGCAGCAAGTACGGACTCACGAACAGAGGCGTCAACACCCTCACCTATATATTCCTTAGGTACAGCAATACGTAATCCCGTAATGTCACCGGTAAGTGCACTTAAATAATCAGGAATATCCACCTTTGCAGATGTGGAGTCCTTAGGGTCATAGCCAGCAATGGCTTGCAGTACATAGGCCGAATCTTCTACATTACGCGTAACTGGACCGATCTGATCCAATGATGACGCAAAGGCTACCAGACCATAACGGGAAACCAATCCATAGGTTGGCTTAAAGCCTACTACTCCGCAATAAGAGGCTGGCTGTCGGATAGATCCGCCGGTATCAGAGCCTAGCGCAAAGAATACCTCACCTGCCGCTACACTCGCTGCGGAACCGCCGCTAGAACCGCCGGGAACGCGTTCCAAGTCCCATGGATTGCGGACCACTCCGAAGCTGGAGTTCTCGTTGGAGCCGCCCATAGCGAATTCATCCATATTCAGCTTACCGATGGTCACAGCATCTGCCTGTCGAAGCATAGCCGTTACTGTCGCATCGTAAATCGGTCGAAAATTAGTCAAGAACTGACTCGCGCAGGTCGTGCGCAGCCCTTTGGTTACAATGTTATCTTTAATTCCTGCAGGAAGTCCAAACAACAGACCGCGTGATTCCCCGGATGCCAATTTATCATCCAAAGACCGGGCTGTCGCCCGAGCACCCTCTTCATTTAGAGTCAAGAAGGCATGAATGTCTCCGTCTCGCCGTGCAATAACGGATAAGGATTCTTCGGTCAACTCACTGACCGATACCTCTTTGTTATGCAGCATATTATGTAATTCGGGTAATCGATATTCAAACAGACTCAAGATTACATCCCCTTTCCTATATCTTTGATCTATTCTAGAACAGCAGGCACTTTGAAATGTCCCTCTTCGTGATCAGGAGCGTTAAGTAAAACTTCATCTTGGCTAAGGCTCTCTTTAATCACATCGTCACGCATTACATTGCTGACCTGGAGAACATGTGTAGTTGGCTTAACATTTTCCGTATCCAACTCGTTTAATTTTTCTGCATATTGTAAAATAGCATTCATTTGTTCTGTGAATGTTGCCTCTTCCTCCGGGCTTAACTGCAGACGGGCCAGCTTGGCCACATGCTGCACATCCTTGACCGTGATGCTCATAAGAAATTTCCCTCCTAATGTAAAGGGCTAAAGCGCCCGGATTAACGTTACTAATTATATTGTAGAAGCTTGGACAATTCAATGAGCTTGTATTTCCACCTGCTTTTACATATGAAAATAGCCCCACAAAAGTGGAGCCTGTATCTTCTGGACAGCTTATATAATGTTTTAAAAAAAGCCGGCTTTCACCGACCTTCCTTTAAATCCAAGCCCGAAGATTCACCTGTTTGATGAATTCCGCCTGGGAAAGAGTCTCTTGTGCAATAATTTCTGGTTCTTCCGCCTCAACAGATTCGCCGTTCATTAAATGATGGAACAGCTTCTCATTGTAAGTAGACAATGCGTAATCAATCAATGCCTCGTGTGTAGTTCTTTCTGCCTCAAAGATCAGCAACTCTTCTTCCGCCTCAATATCTTCTGCAGTGACGTAGAAATTCCGATTCGCCTGTGGTACACGAATGACATAATCAAATGCGTTATCCGGATTACGGTCATAAGCGATCAAGTAGCCATAATCCCCGATAGGAAGATTTTGCTCGAAAGCATCCGCAACAATGATAATCTTTTCTCCTAATTGCAGCATCGCCCTACCTCCTCGAATCCATATCTATCATGGTTTACTTATTTCAACAGTCTACTAAAAAATGATAGTGATGTCTACTAGGAGAGAGCAGTTAACCTATAAGCTTTTTTCTTCCAGTTACTAGAGAAGCTCCGATAATACATAAAATGATAAGAAGTCCCGCAGAACCTAGCGATCCGGTCAAGGCTGAACCCATACTTTTACTGCCTTCCGTAAGGAGTTGGGCGGAGTAAGCAGGTAAGCTTGCCGGTGTCCATTCGAGCCGGTTCGGTAGAAAGCTGTGGAGCAGCGAAAGTGCAGCCGCAGACAGTATAGCCATAAATGCAGCAACAGGACCGCGAAGAAAGGCACTGAAAAGCAAGGTGAGCGACTGAACACATAGCAGCCATAGCCCATATAACCCTGATGCGGAAATGACAAGCATCCACGATAAGTCACCAATCAACTGCCCGGTATAGTAAGCTGCCGCTGCCGCTCCAAATCCCAGACAAACCGCTAGCAGAATCAGCTGTGCAACCCATTTGGCAAAAACAACCCCTATTATAGAGACGGGTCTAACTAATACCAGCTCAACAGTGCCGCTGTAGCGTTCACCGGACAAGCTATTCATCGCAGCCAACGCAAGCACCAAGAGACCCATCGTTCCATACTGTCCCAAGGCCTGGGCCATAGTAGCCGCTGCACTTGGCATCTCATAGGACTCTAGCAGAGCCGGAGGAACATTCCCGGCCGCCTTTAATATTTCGGGCATATAATAAGTTGTGAGCGGCTGCATGATGCCCAATATAATGAACACCACCGGTATCCAAGCCAGCTTATAGCTGCGGACAAGCTCCAGCATTTCTTTTTGACAAAAGATCCAAGTACTCCTCATGATCCTACCACCTTCATAAATAAATCCTCCAAGGTGGAGGATCCCGCTTCAAAATGCAGCAATGGAATCCCAAGCGCCGCCGCTTCCTGTACAATCACTTGGCGGGCCTCCTTTATATCGCTCACATTAAACACAGCATCCTCTCCAGACACTTGGCCCTCCGTCACAAAAGGTTTAGCGACAATGGATTGCAGCCACTGCACAGCTTGATCCTGCTTCTCTACCCGCATACGGATAACAGGGATACGATATTTGGCACGAAGGTCTCCTAAGGTTCCTTGTTCAGCAATCACACCTTGATTGAGTAGTATAATGTCATCACATATTTCTTCAGCATCATGAAGTACATGCGTGGAAAAGATTATCGTCGTTTCCTCTCGAATCTCTCGCAGCATTTCCATCACCTCTCGCCGTCCGATGGGGTCCAGTGCAGAGACAGGTTCATCCAGTAGCAGCAGTCGGGGACGATGCACCAGTGCTTGGGCAAGCCCCAGCCTCTGTTTCATTCCACCGGAATATCCGGCGATCCGGCGGCGGGCAGCATCCTTCAAGCCCACACGCTCCAACACCTTAGCGGCCATCTTTACAGCATCCCGTGATCCTAATCCGCTAAGCTTCGCAGCAAAAACTACGTACTCCTGACCACTCATCCAGCCATAAAAAGCCGGCGCTTGGGGTAAATATCCTAATTGTTGTCGGTAGTCTGATCCCGGTACGGCCCCTTCAAAGCTAATACTCCCGGAGGTCGGTACGAGAAGACCGGCCAACATACGGAGGGTAGTTGTTTTGCCTGCACCGTTCGGTCCAAGCAGGGCAATGCAATGGCCTTTCTCTATATCAAAATGGATGTTATTTACAGATAAATGTTTTCCGTAGCTTTTGGATAAATTCCGGACCTGCATAAGAGACGGCATTACATATCCTTCCTTCCAAAAACAAAGTAAGCGATTGAGCCAACAACATTACCAAAGAGAATAATAATAACCCACAGCCACTTGGGTCCCCTCGTAGCTTCTGCTCTTCGGAGCGAAAGCAAACCGATGACAGCCAGCAATAATTGAAGTGCAAGTATAGGCCATAATAATGACCAATTAATTTCTTCCATAAGTACATCTCCTTTCAAGATGAAACGGCTTTGCCGTCCTTAATGGGACGGTCATCGTTTATTCTTCTTATCCCTCTATTCCCTTACGCCTTAAATCAGGAAGTACTACTACTAATAAATAGACTACTGACGGCATCGGAATCGTTGTAACTCCCCATAAGCCCCAGAACCAAGCTCTCTTCCCCCGTTTCCGAGCATTGCGGAACAAACAAGTTCCTTGCAGCATAGCTGCCAACACAATCAGGAAAATAAAAACTATCGGTATTTCACGCAGCTCATTCATTCTGCCGCACCTTGTCCTTTCCGGGTTAGGCGAATTACAGCGGCAATGACGAGTGCTGCCGCCGGTACGGCTCCTTGAATCACCAGATAAAACAATGGAGCTTCCAGCAGTAAAATCAGGCAGGAACCCATTAGACATAGGGACAGCAGCCAAAAGAGCAGCATTTCTTTACGCTCTCGGTTACGGCGATTGATCGCCTCAGCCTTTATTCGCAAGGTGAGTGCGCTTAGAGAAGGAGGATTAAGATCTGAATAAACGTTATCCAGACGATCAAGCCCTAACTTTAGCTTCTCCAGCAGGGGATCTGGCAGCTTCTTATCCTCATTATTCATCTTCACCAAGCTCCTTTCGCAATTGTCTTAGCCCGTAAGCTACTCTAGATTTAACCGTCCCCTCCGGAATTTGCAGCATAGCTCCTATCTCTTCATATCCATAGCCATAATAATGCTTCAGTAGAACAGCCATCCTCTGGGGTAAGGGCAGGCGGGATATAGCATCCAGCACATCACTCCACTCCTCATTACGGCTTTCGAACTGCCAACGAATGGTCCGGATACCTTGCTCCTGTCTAAGATTCCATTCCTTTTCCCGTTTACTTCGCCTTATTCGGTCTATGTACAATCGGGTGGCGATGGTTATCAACCAAGAGGAAAAAGAGGAGGCTCCGTTATATGAAGTAATCTTCTCCATGCTCCTTAACATCGTATCCTGACATATATCTTCTGCGAGAGAAGGGTCCAACGTAACCTTGAGCAAATATTTGTGCAGGAAGGTGTAATGGTCCCGGAGCAGTTCCGCTAATGCTTCAGCATTACCCTGTTGAGCCTTCTTAATTATTCTCTGATCACATTGAATCATCTGCTCCCCCGCCGCTCCCCTGAAATGTCATTCATAATACGATTCAAACCTAAGTATCGTTCAATGCTATCCAATACTTTTTTTATTATTTATTCCGGTGCTCCCATAGCTTAAGCCGCCACTGCTGAATACAACCTCTTTCATTAGGAAACTTCCAGAAAAGAGGAATGGGGATATTCTCGGACGGCAAAGAAGAGCGTATCGGTTCACAGCACCCGCTATATGTATAGTATTCTTCGACTTCTCGGCAGATAATCCCGCTCTCCTCCTGAGAAAGTTGCTCTAGTGCCCTCTTACTTCCACCGAAATATCCCCCTAGATCCAGATGGTATTGCAGGTCTGTTCTCAAGCAAAAGTCCCCTTTTTCAGCCATTTTCTCTATAAAAAGACAAAAAAAGAACGCAAACCGGGAATAATCCACAGTCTGCGTGCTTCGCGTAGTTAGATGTTACATTTAATTAACAGTATTGTAACAACTTTGTGTCCTGCTGTCCACCCTAATTTCAATATTACGTTATTGGTGAGCCATCAGTTTATAGATTACCTGTGCACTTTCGGCACGGGTCATCAGTCCTGCAGGGACAAATTGATTATTCGATCTGCCCTGAACCAACCCTAGCTCTGCGGCAGAATTTACGTAAGAAGCTGCCCATCCATGGATACTGGAAGCATCTGAGAAGGCCATATGACCAGTTGCAACCTCCAGCTTCTTCCCTTGCTTAACTTCCAAAGCCCGTATAAGCATAACAGCCATCTCCTCACGGCTGATCGTTGCGTTCGGAGCAAACTGATCTTCGCTTCGTCCCTTAACAATACCTAGCCGAATAGCTGTAGCTACATCGGAAGAATACCAAGCATCGGTTGTTATATCGGCGAAAGCCGTCTGACCTTCCGCTTTCACACCGAGGGCTCGAACCAGCATAGCGGTGAATTCCGCTCGACTTACGTTATTCTTCGGTCTAAATTCTGAAGCTGTAGCCCCATTTACAATTTGCTTCGCAGAGAGTGATTTGATGGCTGCGGATGCCCAGTATCCTTCGGGAACATCTTTATACGATTTATCAATCTCTAGTACGGCATACTTACTAAAGTGGGTTACTTGTGCGGTCATGACATTCCCATTCAAGGTTCCGCCTACATACTCAAGCGTGCCCTTATCCCCTAAATAGTAGATGCCGATTAAGTCCTTATTCGGATTTCCTTTCAGGTTAAATGCAAGAGTGATGGGTTCCTTGAAGCCTGTTGTTAAAAGAATGGTGCCGTCTTTTTTGAGCACACCCAGTTTGAATTCATACACATCTGATACATTATTAACTTTAGTTCCTTCTTTATTGAGCTGGTCAACCAAAGGTTTAGCCTCATTCACTTGAAGAAGGTTAACTTCTAATGAAATTTGGGAACCGTCTGCTTCAGCACCTGAGCCCAAGCCCTGAACCGTACTTAGTACCTTATTAGGAATAGTTACAACCATATCCCCCATCTTTAGCACTAAATTGTTCGATCCCAGCGTCTTTGCAGCCTGGACTGGAAGAAGCACTGTCTTCTTGCCTTGAGCAATTACGATTTCGACCTTGCCGTCTTTGCCGTTCTTCAAGCTGTCGTTATTTACGGCCTGAGTGTTCCCAGGATTCGCCGGAGCCGTCGGTACCGGTGCCGGATTTCCAGTAGGATTATCGGCTACGGCTGCTAGAATAACCGTTCCACCGCTATCTTTGCCCGGTAGATTTAACGTTACCTTTTGCTCACTTGATACCGTATAGGTATTGCCACTGTACTCATCTTTCACAAGTGCATTAGCAGCAAAAGGTACTGGAATGCTCACGGATAATACTTCTGTCTTCGTGTTGATAACTGTTACGACATCCTCGTTGCCGTAATGCTTGTTAAAAGCGAGATAACCGAGCGTATCTGATCCCGCCAGCTTAGTACGTGTACCTTTAGAATACACTTTGGAATACTTGGCACGGATGTTCAATAACTTTTGATAGTGATCGTGAAGTGCTTTTTCTGCTGTTAATTGATCCCAAGGCATATCCTTACGGTTCTCACTAAATTGACCTTGAGACATATCCGCCCCGTTCTTACCGGAGCTACCCAGCTCTTCCCCGTAATAAATAACCGGCTGACCTTTAGCAGTGATTTGCAGTGCAGCTGCGATTTTTAGCTTGCCTTTATCGCCGTCTACATACTCGGACAGGAATCCATTCTCATCGTGACTGCTCAAGAATTGAGCCATCATGGTTGTATTATTAAGCTTAGCTTCGCGATCCTGCAGGTAAGCATCAATTTCAGTGATTTTACCATTCGCAAAATCTCTGGCTTTATCCTTGAATCCAAAATCAAGCAATCCGTCCATTTGGCCGGTCTGCAGCATTCCGCCGTTATTATCGATGGTTCCGCCGAAATATTCACCAACCATCTTGAATCCTGGATCGATGGCAGTCAACGCATTCTTGAAGGCTTTCCAA
Source organism: Paenibacillus wynnii (assembly GCF_000757885.1). Taxonomy (NCBI): domain Bacteria; kingdom Bacillati; phylum Bacillota; class Bacilli; order Caryophanales; family Paenibacillaceae; genus Paenibacillus; species Paenibacillus wynnii. Next base: position 374,582 of record NZ_JQCR01000001.1, read on the forward strand.
GTGGTATCTTCCACATGCTTCACAGTATCTACTCGGAAGTAATCGATGGTGTCTCCGCGCGAAGTCCGTGCGTTGTCCAACCAGCCCGTCTGCCAAGCGATAATTTGCTCTCTTACCGCTGGATCCTCCGTTTTAAAATCAGGCAGGGATGCCAACTCACCTTTGATAGGATTCGTATCTGCCGACACTCCATCTGTGCGGAGCATGCCGTCAAAACGCGCCTTGTCCTCCGGAGTAATTGTCGGACGATTATCCTCGGGCTTCAGACCGTATCCGGTATGATTGAGCACAACATCAACCATGATTTTAATGCCCTTGTCATGCGCCTTCTCGATCAGTTCTTTGAAGGTAGCCATGTCGCCCAGATGCTCATCCAGCTTAGTGAAATCTTTGGCCCAATAGCCATGGTATCCGTACTGCTTGAATTCAGCTCCTACATTGAAGTCAATGTTATCAACAATCGGAGTTATCCATAGGGTGTTGATACCAAGCTTCTCTAAATAATCCAGATTGTCGATCATTCCTCTGAAATCACCGCCGTGATAGGCTTCTAGGTGGGTTTTATCGACATTTGCGTTATTTGCTGCATCACCGTCCTTGAATCGGTCGGTCAGTGCAAAATAAATGCGCGCCTCATCCCAGTCAAAATCCAGCTTCGAACCCGTATAAGTTCTGGCTTTCACCTCGATAGCAGCACTGTGTGTGTGACGGTTCCCATATTGGTCTACGAGCGTGATTGGAATACTCTTCAGTCCTGCGGCTACACTTTCCTTAACGGCAATCGTCTGTTTAAGAAGTTCCGTATCCAGTTGGACCTTACTTGGTCCTCCTATGGAGGTCAGATCCATGTATGCTTCTTTATACGAGACTTGCTCCGTAGAGTTGGCCTTAACCGTAATCGTAGCATTTTGATTGGATGTAACGGTTTGAGGAGAAACCGTGGTTGCAATCATTACGGCTGGTTTGTGATACACCAGTACGGATTCATCGTTAACGGTATTTTTCGGATCGGTGACCTCACTTGTGTTTCCATCCTTTGTAATAAGGAAAGAGTATCGGTTCATTCCCTCTTCTGCATTGGCCAAATGGTAGCTGAACCATTCCTTAGCAGAGTCGTAAGCCATCTCATATCCTGTGCCGTTCACTTTCACTTTGGCACTGGTTATAGCTGCAAGATTACCACTGCGGAACACAGCATCATCCCGGTACAGGAACGTAATTCCACCGTCTTTCATCTCAGGACCGCTGATGCTCGGTTTAATATCAAGCTCCTTGACCATGCTCGTTACGTTAACTTTGGTGTATAGTTCACCAGGGGTCAGCGGTATGATGCGGTCATCCGGGTAGTCCTGTTTCGCCGTATTCCAATCCGTTCCTTTACGGAGGACGAATCCGACGCTGGTGGCATTTGGCGCAACCTCGATTAATACGCTGGCTGTATCCCCTTTAGTTGTAAAATCAATTTGGTCATTCTTGACCCCGGTATTCCATATCCAAAGGTTCCAATCCGTATAGTTCTTATCTTCTCGAATATAAGTGAATTGAACATACCGTTTGTCATTAACCGGTTCGGTTGTTACTTTAACCGTTACACTTGTCGTTTTACCGCCATAGGTAATTGTAAGGGTGGCTGTTCCTGCGGCGACTGCTCTTACCAAACCCTTGCTCGTTACAGTTGCCACTTCCGGTTTATTGGACGTATACGTGGCACTGCCCGTAACTACTCTTCTGCTATCATCATCGTATTTTGCAAAAACACTTGTCTGATGAGTGGAACTGACTTGCAGCGTGTAGCTGCTGCTGTCGGTTTCCAAGGCATTCAGGACAGCTACCGCAGCATCCTTCTGGATGATTACTGCGGTTAGCGGGTCCAGAGTAATGGTGCTAGATGTTAGGGTGAACCCGGATTTAGTGGCTGTTATCGGGGTAACTCCAGCTTCATCGTTATCAACCAATACCTTCCCGCCGGTTAAATCCTCAGTTAGAGTAAGTGTTCTGGAAGTGCTATCACCATTCATAAAAACATAGTACATGCCTGTTCCATCCGTCGCTTTGTTCTTGTATCCAATTACAAGATCGGTTGCTTTAATATCCACAGAAGGAATCAGGGTCACATTGGAATCGACCAAAGATTTATCGCCGAGACGGAAAGCATCTGAAGATTTTCTCAGTTCAATAAGACCTAAAGTATAGTCTTTGGTGGTGTTTTGAACAGGAAACTGAACGGCGTCGGTTACTTTGTTCCAGTCAAACATGTTGACGGCATCCGAAGAATCGTACGAATCATGGATAAAATAACCGAATGACTTGTTATCCTGATCTTTCATCTCCGTAAATTTGTCTTGTGGAATACCGGTACCCAACCATTGCTTGGTACGGCCGTATTCCTGACCGGCTTGAAGGAAAGATGTACCTTGAGAAGTAAGAATCAACAGGTTGCCCAGTCGGATCCGCTTCTGGATTTCAAGCTCATTTGCCGGAATTGCAGGGTCTTTCTTGATCGACTGAGCAATGACATCATGCAGAGTCAGGTTGTCATGGGCCTCAATATACTGAACCATATCACCCGGGTCATCGGCCGGTGTGTTCGAAGGCTGCGCTTTGATGTTGTTAAAGATGGTAGCAATTGAACGGGCCCCACCCGTAATAAATCTCGGTTCACCTTCTGAGCCGAAGCCGGATTTCAATTCATTGCGGATCTCATCCGAAAATACGCCTACATCATCTGTCTTATCCATCCAGCCTTGATCTGCACCTTTGCCGGCAAGTGACGGATCCGAGGCTGCACCGCCAAAAGTTCTCCAGCCCTCACCAATAAAAAGCGCCTTCGGATTAATAGCTGCCGCCGCATCATAGGCATGCTGGACTGCATCTGCTGTGGCATCACCCATCATATCCCAGCGCATGCCGTCTATTTTATATTCGCTGAACCAGTATTTTACGGAGTCTACCATCAGCTTCTCAGCCATCTTATGGTTGGTAGCCAGGTTGTTGCCGAAGCCGCCGATAAAACCTCCGTTCGCATCTTGGAATGCATAATAATTAGGCACGATATCGTTCAAAAATTCCTTCTTTGCCATATGGGTATACACAACGTCCAGAACGACGCCCATTCCAGCTTCATGTATTGCATCAATCAAGCCTTTTAACTCTGTAATACGCTGCTCAGGATCTGCAGGATCTTGGGAATAAGCACCGTCCGGAGCGAAATAGCTCTGAGGATCATACCCCCAATTGTATTCGTTATTTTTAGCTGAAAAATCCGTCTCTCTAGTATCCATCTTCGTCTCGTCCCCATAATACCAAGCCATAACAGGGAGAAGCTGAACATGGGTTACACCTAGTGATTTAATATAATCGAGCTTCTTTGCAAAAGCAGAGTAAGATCCCCATCTTTCGCCTGATAGACTGTCCACGATGGAAGGATCGGATGTAAAATCCCGTACATGCACTTCGTAGATGATTGCATCTTCACGTTTTTCGTAACCTTGAATATCCGCAAAGTTAAACGAAGCTGGGTTCGTTTGGCTTAAGTCAACAATAGCAGCCTTACCCACTGTATCTCCGTCGGCGCCAGCGGCACCCGTGGTATCTACTGTAAATACAGCCAGCGATTTGGCGTAAGGATCAAGCACCTTCTGGGTTACACCGTCATTGGTTACTTCATATTGGTAGAAGTACCCACGAACATCAGTAACACCCGTTAAGTCTTGGGGTTTGAGATCAACGGACCAAACTCCCTGCTCACCTCTAGTTAAATTTATATGGCCTACAGAAACTGCTGCATTGTCCTTGTCGTATACACTTGCCACAACTGTACTTGCTTTAGGAGCCCACAGTTTCAGAGTGGCAGACTTGCTGTCCGCGAAATAGGTAGCCCCGAGGTCGTCCCCCGTATAATTGTACATTTCATCTAACATTCTCCACCCTGTAGAAGCGGTTACTGTTTTGCCGGAGTAGGTAACGCTTAAGGGAACCTTGCCCACATCAAATACAGGTGTATCCAAAACAACGGAAGTTGCGCTGTTAATGGTTACGGAGGAAACGGGGATATTCGTTCCATCCTTGTCCTTCACAGTGATCTGACTCTTTAGGGCCGTTGTGTCCAGACCGTCGGTCAAAGTGAAACCTAGCAGGATTTTGCTGGTTGATACTACTTCGGCTGAGGTAAGTCCTACCGCAACTTCACCAAAAGGAGAAACATAGATGGTATTATCGCCTTCTTTTACCCATAGCTGCTTGTAACGATCTACAAGGCCAAAGGTTTTATCCCCGCCGTCTTTATCACCGTTCGTTGGCTTTAATACGATAAAGCCGATTTTTTTGGCGTTTTCTTTTAGGGGAACATCCACAAAAGCACCAAAACGGTCACTTTGTTCTGCTGTGAACGGGGTCGCCCCTGCGGACCAATTGGTCGATGGCGAAGCCACGTCATCCCACAACCATAGACCATACTGACTATGATTCGTATCTGATCTCATATAATGAATTCGAACGGTATTGGCAGGAAGCGCAACCGGTTCGTATGAGGTCACTTCATTGGAGCCTTGTTTGATCCAGATTTCATTCGTTTGGGGAGTGTTGATGGTGAACAGCTTATCACCTGCATCTTTGTCCTGCGTGACGCGATTTACAACGACGAAAGAGATTTTCTTAGCAGCGCTCTTCAGTGCCACATCTACATAGGCTCCATAGGAATCCGTCTGTCCTTCCGGAAACGGTACTGCTCCTGTAGGCCAGCCAGAAGAAGGAGATTCTACATCATCCCACATCCATAGTCCCTGATTCGCATAATCACCCGCAGTTCGGTTGTAATGAATACGCATATGTCCTACCGGAACGGCACTAACCGTGTCCTGTGCTACCGTAAGAGCAGGAGATTCCTCAGCGCGGATCTTCAACGGAGCAAAGCCGAAACTTGAAAATACTAAAGCAATAATCATACCGATAGCAAATAATCTCTTTCTCCATAAAGCAAAATTCATTCGGTCAAACCTCCCATGATTTTGATTTCCTTTATAATGCAAGCGGTTGCATATTTCGGCCCTTGAAACTCTTTTCATATGACTATTCATACGTAAAATCTGCAACTCGGCATTGTTTCTGACTGATTGCAGACCTCCCTTCTTCAAAATCTCTTGTTTTCTTTCAAAGTTCTGTCTTTTTTGCGCAAACGTTTGCAATTTGGAGATGAAAGAATCCATTCACTTTGAAATTCTCTTTGCACCACAAATAAATCGCACAATTAAAGGGTTTGAAAGCGTTTGCCATGTGCTGTTTATCATATTAAACCTGCAATCAAAACATTGTCAACAAGTAATTGAGTTCGACTTTTCACAATAAAAAGACTAAATGATCAGGAAACCTGATAGGGACAACGTTTGCACAAAGTTGCACAGAACTAATTCATTTCCGACCTTAACAAAGTATTCAAAATATCTTTAGAATAACCATATGTTTTGCTGCGAAAGGACAGAACCCTTTTAGATGTAAAAAAGGCCCGTCAGCCCTTCTTTTTCTAGGTCGATGTGCGAATACGACATGGAAAAGAAGGGAGATAGGCCATTTACTGTTAGATTTTAAACTGTACCAGCAAATCCTGAAGCTCCTGAACCATTGAGCTTAGTGATTGGGCGGAAGCCGATACCTCCTGCATGGAAGCCATTTGCTGCTCACTTGCTGCTGCTACGCTTTGTGTGGCGTCTGACGCTTCACCGGATATCCGGGCAAGATCCTCCATTGTGGCGCTTATCTGCTGAGATCCGGCGGACATTTGCTCAGAGACCGCAGATACCTCTTGGATCTGACTAACTATATGTTGAATATCCGATACAATGCCGGTAAACGCTACCCCCGCTTCTTCCACTAATGCAGTGCTGTTAAAGACAGCTTTTGTGCCGATTTCCACCGATTTCACAGCAGCCTCGGTCTCTCCCTGCATTTCTTCGATAATCTCCCTAACCTTCTCTGCAGATAGCTTTGTTTGCTCGGACAGCTTGCGAATTTCTGAGGCCACCACAGCAAATCCTCTTCCATGTTCACCTGCACGGGCAGCTTCAATACCGGCATTCAAAGATAGCAGGTTTGTCTGTATGCTGATCCCGCTGATAACGTTGATAATGTTGCCTATGTCAGCGGATCTAACGCGCAGCTGTTCCATGTGTGACGCCGTTATGGAAACGGACCGATTGGCTTCGTTCATATCACGGACTGCCTGTTGGATAATTCCATTCCCTTCCTGTGCCTGTTGGGAGGTGTTATTCGAAGCATCATACAATATCGCGGAAGACTCTGAGATACGCTGGATACCCATAGCTAGTTCCTCTAGCGACCTAGCACTTTCTTGGGTTCCCTGAAGCTGAGTTTCTGCCCCTGCCGCCACTTCCTGAATGGTATTGGCTATGTCTTCAGCTACCGTGCTGGTCTGTTCAGCACTAGCCGTCAGCTCCTCCGAGGTCGATGCGACATGCAAGGAATGCTCGGACACCTTAGCCATCATTGTATTCAAAAGGCTACTCGTATGATTCAAATTTTCCGCCATCCTACCAAACTCGTCCTTCGATTTTACTTCAATAGAATATGTGAAATCACCTTGAGCCAGATGTTGGGCCATCGAATTAACACGGGTCGTGTGAGACGTCAAGTTACGCGCATACAGTATAATGACAACGACAATAAGGACGATTCCAATTAAAAGTACAGTTAAAATTTGCAGCATCAATGCATTAATTTGAGTTGTTAGTTCTTGATCTGGCAGGGCAACTGCTAAGATCCAGTCTGTCTGATCCAACTTTGAATAATAGACGTGAATGAGCCCTTGGGAGGAAGTATAAGTTGAAGCTCCATTCCCTTCTTTCATTATGGTATTTGCTAAAGTAGATAGGACGGGGTCCTTGTCCTCCTGGAGCTTTTCCTTCATGATTTTATCCGTCTCCGGCCCCGCTAAATAAGTACCGTTCTTGTCGAGCATAAACGCCCAACCTGTGGCTCCTACTTGTGTCTCGGTGACGATTTTTTGCACAGTGTCCAAGTTTATGTCACCGGTGGTAACGGCAATAAAACGTTGTTTATCGTCATACACAGGCACGGACGCTGTAACCATCGTTGATTTTGTTGTTTCGTCATAAAAGGGATCCGTGTAACGCACCCCTTTTTGATTGACAGCAATTTTGTACCATTCTTGTGAAGGATAGTCATATTGGGGATCACTATAATCATGAGTAACGGTAATTTGGTTCTGATCGTGATAGGCATAGGTTGAGGCATACTTTGTCTTGTCGTTATACATGTTGGGTTCAAAGTAAATGCCTACACCGAAGGTATCGGTATTAACACCCAGCGTATTCTTGAAAAGCGTATCATAGTCCTCTAAGCTTAGCTTACTGTAGTGGCCTTGGATCGACTTTGCTATCGTTTCCGGCACTCTCCCGTGGGAGGATATTCGTTTCTGGATGCTTTGATTGGTGTTTGCCAGCTGTTCCTTCATGCTGTTACCTGTCTGCTCAAGCAGTAGACTACGGGACTTTAGAATGACAACTGACGAGATGCCCATGACAATGATAAGTAGCAGCGGCAGAATGAGTAGAAGAGTTTTGGCTTTGATACTCCTGAGTTGCATGGTTGTAAATGCTCCTTTTCGATGATTAAAATAATAACTTATAGTTATATATCGACATGTTTCGACATTATTATAAATGGAATCATCTTACACCCCCGGGTAGTTGATCATAAAAATTAAAGAAATATCTGCGGGGTTCGAAGAGTCTAATAGAACATACAGCCATACGTCATTCGCTATCATAAACAAAAAAAGACCTCAGCCGTTACTAAGCTGAAGTCCTTATCACTATTCAGGTGAAGAAGCTAAGTATCTTTAGGAAACATAAGGGTTACGCTCTCGTTCAAAACCAATAGTTGTGCGCGAGCCGTGTCCCGGATAAACCTTGACCTCATCGTCCAACTTGAACAGCTTGCCCCGAATCGAGTCGAACAGATCCCGTTCTCTTCCTCCCGGCAGATCCGTGCGCCCTACACCAAGTCTAAATAACACATCTCCAGAAAATAAGTCATTTCCACAGAGAAAGCTTACGCTACCCGGGGAATGACCCGGTGTATGATAGACTCGAAAATCCATTCCAATCAGCTTCAGAGTCTGGCCTTCGGCCAGATCAAACTCCGCAGGATCCGTTGTTAGAGGCGGCGAAACATTAGGCCACATTAACGATCCGTTTAGCTTGGGATTGGTAAGCCATTCACTTTCTAGGGTATGCAGGTACACAGGGCAATTCTTGAGCTTGCGGATCTCATCAACACCGCCCATATGATCAAAATGGGCATGTGTCAGCAAAATCGCCTCAATCTCCATCCCTTCGATATTCCGGATAAGCCCTGCGGGATTCATACCGGGATCGATAATAATGCCACGCTTAGGATCTGCTCCGGTTAGGAGATAGGCATTCGTCTGGAGAGGACCGAGATTATAATTACGAATATTCAGCATGTTATTTTAGAATCCGGAGATCAGACTACGCAGTTCTTGGGCGATAACCGCGTGTGATTCCGTTCCTTCCCCATAGGCTTGCCCCATGGCTTTACGTACTTCAGCAATCTTGCTCTGATAATCAGATGCTTCACGGTCCGGATTTTCCTGCTTGAATCCATTCATAAGACTCTGAACATGCTCCGGACGCGGACCCCAGTGACCCAATACGTATCCGCCAGTATCAGCAAAGATAACAATTGGCACCGCGCGGCCTCCCATGGTCAGGAAATTATCCATGACCTCCGGATGATCTTCCAATATGAGCACCTCTGTCTTTATACCGGCAGTCTCCAGAATCCGGAATACTGCAGGTACATTACGCACCACATCACCGCACCAATCGGCAGCAAGAATAAGCACACGCAGATCATCCCGGTGATTCAGGCTCTCAAAATACTCTCTGTCACTGTCGTCTTCCCAGACAAATCTCTCATACCAAGACTCAAATGCTTGTTGATTCTGAGTCATCCCTTCTACAAATTGACGAGGGGAAAGGCCCTGATCAAATTTGGCCGCTACATTGGGCTTCATACTTCACTACCTCTCTTCTTGGATTTGTACCACTTGAACAGGAAGTAAATGATAATCATAGCTAACGCGGCAAGAATAATCTCATGGGTATACTGCGCAGCAACCTCGTCAATATCTTTCCATTTGTCACCAAGTGTCATACCCAGGTACACAAATAAACAGCTCCACGGGATAACAGCGAGTGTAGTTAAAAATACAAATTTACCTAGAGGCATACGGGAAATACCCGCCGGAACGGAAATTGCATGGCGAACCACAGGGATAAACCGTGCCGTGAAAATTACGCCCGTACCATACTTTTCGAACCATTCTTCCGAATGATCGATGTGCTTCTTTTTGATAAAAATATATTTACCGTATTTCTCCAGCACAGGTCTTCCACCATAACGTCCGATCCAGTAAACAAAAACTTGGGCAATCACACCACCGATGGTTCCGAATATAACTGCGCCCACAAAGTTGATTTGCCCAGCCCAGACTAAATAACCTCCATATGCCAGTACAATCTCACTCGGAATCACTTCAATCATAAGTCCAATCATAATCCCGAAATAACCAAGGCTCTGAATCCATTCAAACAATTGCGAAATCAGATCAGAAATAAGATGCAATCCAGCTCCTCCTCCCGTTTTATCAGAATACGGCATAAATTAAAGATGTTAGATAACGCACCGTTTCTGCTCTATGTAGCCAGTGTCTCTTCTCTTAGCCTATTCTAGCATATGGGGGGTTACGACTTCTACTTTAGGGGAAGGGTCAGCATTCTGGGTTAAATAACCCCCAGGTATTGACAGTTAGACGAGGAACTTGTTATTATATATTTAGATAATTATCTAACTATTGAAAGGTAGGGTGTACCCATGAATGAATCCTTTAAAGCTCTTGCCGACCCTACCCGCCGTCAGATCATCCGTTTGCTTCGGGAAAAGGATCGAACGGCTGGTGAAATTGCCGATTATTTTAACATGACGAAACCAAGCATCTCTCATCATCTAAATGCCCTAAAGCATGCAGGCCTCGTTCAGGATGAAAGGCAAGGTCAATTTATGCTCTATTCACTTAATACCACAGTTCTTGAAGAGGTACTTGGCTGGCTGCTGGATTTAACCGGTACGGGAAAGTCAGACCAGACAGAGGGAATGAAGGATAACAAAAAAAAGAAAAAGGGTACCGAATCCCTGACATCTGAGGAGGAATGATGATGAAAAATTTTCAATGGAAATGGCAGGATACCGTTAGTGTGATCCTAGGCTTAATTACCTTGGTCTATGCGCTAGTCAACTATGACCGCTTGCCTCAGCTGCTTCCGGCCCAGTTTGGCATTACAGGAGAGGTAAATAAATATTGGGATAAGGGCTCTGTAATCTCACTATTAGGAGCTTTTGGGGTGTTGCTCCCCGTACTGCTGCAATTCACCCGCAGCATAGATCCGAAGAGAGAAAATTACCGAAAGTTCGAGAACGCCCATGGGATGATTCGGCTAGCTATTTCCTTACTGCTTAATACGTCACTCGCGTTATCCGTGTCCTACGGTTTAGATTATCACTTTCCAGCAGGGAAAATCCTTATAGCTGTACTAGGATTGATGTTCATGGTCATTGGAAATTATTTGCCACAGGTAAAACACAACTATTTTCTAGGGATACGTACTCCATGGACGCTGGCATCTCCCGAGGTGTGGCGCAAGACTCACCGCTTTTCCGGGATCCTTTGGGCCATAGCAGGTGTCTTGTTTATACTTGCTGTGTTTATGCCGGAAGTTTTGGCGACTACATTTATTATTACTGGACTGTTGCTAAGTATCATCGTACCTCTAGTTTATTCTTGGATGGCATCAAGGCAGATAAGCGCTTAATTAGTGTAGTATTGATATAAATATACACTGATAGGTTATGAACTTTAAAGAATACACAAGCCATTAGCCACTGCTAATGGCTTGTTTGTTGTCGGTCACCCCGTAGAAACTGACACTCAAGATTCCAACTTCAGCTACAGCTAGAAGCTTCTAAGTAACTATCACCCAGCCGTAACACTGAGCATCATCAAAGAATCTAACTGTTGTCCTAGATTAATTGCTTGATCGGTGAGATGAAAGCTGCGGTCATTATATTCCTTACTGCCTGCTCCTCCTGTAAGCAGCTTGTATTCACGAAGCAATTCCAAACCGGAAGAGGCGCTGAGCCTCGCTCCCTCCTTATCTCCTGCTGCCAATCTGCGCTCGCCTAGCAGCAGCATGGCATGTATCGCATTTGTTCTTTTTTTGAAGTTATACACATCCAAACGGAGGCTCCTTCGAACCCAATACAATGCCCCCCCCACTCTATCCTCATGCATCATTAACTCAGCCATATTCCAATTTAGAGCCGGATTGTCCGGTGAATACATTAAACTGTCTACCAGCACCTTTTTACTTTGCGCTTGGGATAAATCCTCCGAAAGGATTGCTGCTGCTCGGGGAGACAATGGGTTCCTGTGCAATGATTGCTGCAGCAGCATAATCCTCTCTACGGGATTAGAAAGAATAACTGCCTCTCGGTATAACTCAGCAGCTGACTGGGCTCGCCAGGAAATTATGCAAAGTACTAAAGAGGAACAACAAATAACCAGTGCAAAGATGAGTTTAGAAGAAGTACGGGTAGAAAATCGCCCCCTTCTTTTAGCGATGATGTCTGGCTGGATACCTGCTAAAGTAGGCTGTGTTTCCCTGGCATTGGCAACAGCGAGTGCCAACAACCAGAATAGGAGGATCCATATCAATCCATAACTCCAGTCAAAGTCGACAGCACCATGGAGCACAATGACTAAAAAAGGCGGCAGCAGCCTTGGTAACGAGACAGCAACCAGCCAGCACATCGCAAATAGCATAACAATTACGACGACCAAACCAGCAATCCCTAGATTCAGCAGAATATCGAGATAGCCGGAATGGATCTGGCTGCCGACATAAGGATGAGACTGGGCGGCGAGATACATACTCCGCCAAGTCTCTCCTCCCCGGCCCAGCCAGGGGGCCTCTGCCGCCAGCCGCCAGGCGTCGCGGTACAGAAGTGCACGCGCGGACACCGTCGACGACGGTTCGGTGATCCGCGCCTGCACCTGCTGGAGGACGGCGGCTGCGCCAGCCGTCCAACAGAGCGCCGCCAGCCCCAGCACGGCGGCGCGGACACCGCCGGCCACGCTGCGCTGGCGGCGGCAGATCCACAGGCCGGCTAGCAGCGCGCCGGCCCAGAGCCCGGCCAGCGCCAGCAGGCCGGGCAAGGGCTCTACCGCCAACCGCGCAGCGGCTAGTTGGCGGTAGAGCAGCGCCGCGGCAGCCACAGGCGCGGCGCCAGCGGCAAGAAGCGGCACGAGCAGCCGCCGCTTCAAGGGCAGTACGGCGGCGCCGGCGCAAGCCGCCGCCAGCCACGCGCCGCGCGACTCGCTGAGCAGCAGCGCGGCGGTGTACGGGAACAGCGGCAGCAAATGCAGCATCGCAGCACCTGCCCGCTTTGTCCCCGGGTTACCCGCTCCTGTGCTCGCTATACCACTCCGATCTGCTCCCGAGTTCCCCGCATTACTCCGCGCCGCACCCGTGCTCTTTGCACCACTCCATCCCGCACCTCGGTTCCCTGTACCATTCCATCCCGCACCTCGGCTCCCTGTACCACTCAGCTCCACTCCTGTTCTCCCCGCGTTATACTCCGACACGGCAAATAACCGTTCCAGCAAAAAAACGGCCATCACCGCCCCGAATGTGTTGGGATATTGGAGTAATCCTGCTAGTCTGGCCCCTGTAGCGCTCACACCCGGATTGTCGCTGTATGCTATGAAGTACGGTGAGGACAGACCTCCGCAAACAACTGCCAGAGCGCTTAGGCTTAGCGCCATTCCGACGATATGCCAAGCTACAGTAATTATCCAGGTTGAGCCTTTACTCTTCGTGCTTATGAAAGCCAGAACAGCAAATGTTCCGTATAAACTCCAGCGCAGTAACTCATTCATTGTCCCTTGAAAGGATACGGGCTCCCTCAACCAACTTAACGCATAGAGTACAGCTATTAAGAACGGAGCGCTCAAAATAGCAATCGCAGATCGGTTCCTCCACCAATTAACCGTTCCCATTAAACTCACAGCTGACTCCTTCGAGATAGACGCAACCAACCTAACCAAAATAAGTAACGCCCCAAGTATGAACCAACCGCCTGCAAATGCATAAATATCCTCAGCAAAGAAAAAACCGTGTCGTAGAATGGCAGTCCCTCCGGCTACAATTACTGCTGCTGCAGAAATATACATCACTAAGGTGTTCAAGTAACCTTTAAATTTGTTATTCAGCATTCCCATTTCCCCTATAGTTTGATATATCCTCCAGTCTTGCCAGCTTTCGCTTAAAACAACAGACTGCTAAAGGCTACAGATGTGGACCAAACCTAAAGTTTCACCCAAACCACTCTCACCACCCTCACCACCCTTCAACCCTAAGATTCTCCCGAAATAGCTGTATTTCATACAATTATTTAAGCTAAAATTAGCGAACTGCTACTGTTAGTTGCACTTTTTACACTTAAAATTAGGTAAACAGGCCGATTACGCTCTTTTCAGCACAAATAGCTGCATAAAGTACAACTAAACCGCTACGAGGTGTGAATTAATCATATTTAATTGCACTTTGTACAACTAACACGGGAGAGTTTGTTTGAGGCTTGTGGATTGCGGTTTGTACGGGGTACGGTCGCCAAAAAACAGGATAGCAGCCTCAAACGGAGGTCTACTATCCTGTGTTTTGTGCAATAACAGTTTTTCTTTAATACTCTTAAGACGCCCTGATTAGGCTTGTACCGGATGTTCCTCCGGGAGCAAATCCGAGCAAGCTTTTTCCAGGTAAGGCTTCGCCCCCAGAAAATCACGGAATGCGGTATATTCGCGCCATTTGGCAGCTTGATCGCCGGCCGCGCTTTTGACGGCACGGATGAGAATATTCTTCGGAGTATGCTCCATATCAATGAATTCAAGCAGCTGTGTGCGGTAGCCCATAAGGTCCAACAGTTTCGCCCGGATAGCATCGGTAGCCAACGCCGAGAAGCGCTCTTTTAGAATACCGTGCGATAACAACGGTCCGAGCACTTCACTCTCAACTTGTGAGAACAGTTCATGCTGACAGCAGGGTACGGAGAGGATGACAGAAGCTCCCCAACGAACCGCTTTTTCTAATGCTGCATCGGTCGCGGTATCACAAGCATGAAGTGTCACAACCATATCTACCTTCTCCAACTCATCATACTCCGCAATATCACCTACGAGAAAGCGCAGATTATCATATTGGAGCTTACTGGAAAGAGTACTGCAATGCTCAATAACATCTGCTTTTAAATCGAGACCCACGATCTTAAGCTCCCGTTTCTCGCGTACCGCCAAATAATGATATAGAGCAAACGTTAAGTATGATTTTCCGCAGCCAAAATCAACAATCGTAAGCGGACGGCCGGTAGGCAAGTCTCCCAAAACATCCTCCACCATCTCCAAAAACCGATTGATTTGCCGGAACTTATCGTATTTCTTAGCAAGTACCTTTCCCTCGCTGTTCATAATTCCAAGCTCCACTAGAAAGGGAACGGGCTCTCCCTCATTCAACACATAACGCTTTTGGCGGTTGTGGGCCAGATCAGGCAACTCCTTTTTCGTCGGAGACTTGGTGAGGATGGATACCTTTTGTTTTTTGCTCAGCAGGACCTGATAATCCGCTTCTTGGGTACAGATCAGTCCCTGACGGAACGTGTCATTCAGCAAATTAAATAACTCTTCAGTAGCCTGTTCAGCGGGTATATTGCGATGCTCAACCTTGGGTCCAATATAGTAAGCAAACTGGTAGTGCAGCTTGCCTTTTAATTCTACGGGCTTAATCTGTACCTTGGTGAAGGTGACACCTTCTTTTTTGCGTAATTGGCTTAAGCTCGCCGAAATCAAGGTACGGTCGCTAATTACCTTTTCAATAAGGGTATTCAAGGATTCCACAGGGAACATCTCACTTTCCAGTTTTAAAAATAGAGACCCTCCGGTCTCTTGTACAACCTTAGTATACTACGGATGAATCCTCAGAGTCTGGTAAGAAGCTATTGATCGAGCTATTCTTGAGCTATTCTTGAGCTATTCCTTAAGCATCAGCTTCCACTCTTTGGCCTTGGCTGTGACGTTGAGCCACTCTTCCTGACCCTGGATAACCTCTGCCAACGGAAGATTACCGAGTTCGAGAACATTCGGATCTATTCGCATTAGCCGCTGATACAACTCGTGACCTTCATTGGCTACTTCTTCTCCCTGATCTATTAGGCGATATAGACAATCTTCGGCTTTGCCATAACGTCCGGTAGATTCCAGGTAAGGGAGCAGTAAATGCTCCGTCTTAATAGGGAGCCGATAGGATGCGACGGCGGCTATTACTTTATCGATTTCCTCTGTGATTTGCAGCAGCTTTCGGTCCGCACCGTGAAGATAAGCATACAGATACAGGTGCAATGCCTTCATCAACCTTGATAAGGCGGCATATTCGTCATTCTTCTCTATATAAATACCCGCTTCTTCCTGCAGCATACGGGCCACGCCTTGCAACTTGTCAACCTCCAGACCTCCGCCAATACGGAATAACTCTATAACATCCTCGACAGATAAAGAATTCAGAAGACGTGAGTTTAAACGAAAATGCCTGTTCAAAAGCTCATCAATCTCCCATAGAGCCTCCGTTGTTTTCCGCTCTTGCTTAAGCGTCAGCACTTTGGCAACCATCTGTGTCATGTCTTCAATCATCCGGACGATATAATCTCTACGGAACATTCAGCACGCTCCCTTCCGTTGTACGGTTCAGATTATTTTAAACCATTCCCCTGTTCATTGCCACTAAGTCCAACTATTAAAGGATGATTGACTGGCATAAATCACTGGGCTATAATACAACATATTTGATCTGGATTACAGATCATACTATAAACAGATTACCCGGCAGACTCAATGACAGCTTAGTAAAAGTTCAATCTATGATCGGCACTTTAAGGGAGGTTCTCATGCGTAACAAGAAAATAGATAAGACAACAATACCAAACCAGGAGCACTCCGAAGTACCCCTCCCTATATCAGAGGAGCAGGTAAAGCTGTTGGAAAGCGCACTGCGCATTAAAATCATGCATGTACTCGCCCAAGAGGCTCTTACTTCCAAACAGGTTGCCGAGAAGCTGCAAAAGACACCGGGCAACATACATTACCATATTATCAAGCTTTTTGAGGGCGGACTGCTGGAGCTGGTCCGAACGGAAGCTGTTGGCGGAATCATACAGAAATTTTACCGCTCCAAGGCAACTTGGTTTAAATCTCCAAGCATGAGCGGCTTTCAGTTCAGCCCGGAGGATCAGGTAGAACATTTCACTACAAGGCTGACATTGGCTGCAGATGAATTGGAGCATTTCCAAGCGGAGCTTAAAGAGCTCATTACGAAATGGGAATCGAAAGTGACACACGGTAACGAATATGGCGTGGATATTATTATAGGCCGTCTGCAGCCGTTCACCGATGCCAATCCAGAACCGGGAGGCGAGTCCTAGGGTGATGCCGACAGACACTTCGGAACAAGTTAGTCGCAATCCGCTGCGCAGTTTTGCTGTGCCTTTTGCGAGTTCACCGGCCTTCCTCTTTCTTTGGCTGGGTCACCTCATATCCTTTCTCGGTAGTTCCGTCACCATGGTCATTCTCCCGGTACTGGTCTACTCCTTAACCGGATCAACCACCACTATGGGTTTCGTAATGGCTACTTACATGCTCCCTAACATCCTTATGCTTCCCATATCCGGACATATCGTTGACCGCTATGACCGGGTTAAGATCATGATGATTGCTGATATCGCCCGATTTTTCATCATGCTGGCAATCGCCCTGCTATCTCTGTCAGGTCTGCTAAGCATTCCGCTTCTGTTTCTGTTCGTTGGACTTTACGGCCTGATAGACGGCCTGTTCCAACCTGCTTATGCTGCAGTACGAGCCACCGTATTCACCCCGGATATTCGTGTGGCTGCTAATTCGCTAACCCAGATGACAACTCAGGCTGTACGTTTAATAGGTCCCGCCTTAGGAGGGTTATTGATTACGCATTGGTCAGCGGGTATCGGATTCGGCATAGATGCCTTTACGTATGTACTTTCCTTGATCTGCCTGATCTATTTAAGGAGAAGAATAATTCACAGCCTTCGGAGACCGTCCTCTTCGAATATTCAACCAGAAGCTTTATCACCAGCGGAAGCACCATCTGTTCTGGAAACTTCTCAGACGTTACCATCAACCCATTGGAGAGACGACTTCAGGGAGGGAATCGCAGTCCTTCGGAGTCATCCCTGGCTGTGGATCACCATACTGGCTTTTTCATTCATTAATATTTGTTATTCCGGTATTATAAGTGTGCTTATTCCTTGGCTTTTCAAAGTTCATCATGGATGGGACCCTTATCTCTATGGTCTAGCAGTAACCTTCTCAGGAGTTGGCGCGATTATCGGAGGGTTATTGTTCGGAATGAGATCCTCTTGGAAGCATCGGGGGATTATGGCCTACGGCGGGGCTTTTATTAGCGGCGTTGCATTGATGGCGGTGGCTTTCGTCCCTTCTGCCGGCTGGACTATCGCCTTGTTCGCTTTGGAGGGATTCGGTATTATGATCTTTGGTCTGATCTGGGAAATCAGTCTACAGGAGCTTGTGCCTCAGGAGGCTTTCGGTCGAGTAGCCAGTCTGGACATGTTAGGATCCTTCGCACTGCTGCCGATCGGCTATATCGCTGTAGGTTGGCTGGCAGATCTTATCGGCGGAGTAGCAACGATCAGCATTTGCGCCGGGGTCGGTATGGCCACCGTCGCTTTCGTTCTAAGTATCCCGGCTATACATAAATTCCAATAAGGGATTCTGTTAACCCAGAACGCAGAACAGCAGGTCTTCAAGTGTCTGAAGACCTGCTGTTCTGCATTTTCTATTGAAATCTGGAATCCTACTCTTTCCCGGAAGAAGTCTCCAAGAACTCCAAAATAATCTCAGAAAGACGATCCGGTGCTTCGAACACGCTCATGTGACCCGCTCCGGAGATCGTTGCTTGCGTGATATTGGCTTTGTCAGAGGTAAAGGTTCTCTCAGCGGGGATGAGACGGTCCTCTGTTCCGGCTACAAGCAGTACGGGTAGTTCTGCTGCTGAGATTACACCTCGACGATCTGGGCGCTCACGCATAGCCATAGCTGCCCCTACTGCACCCTGAGGAGGTGTCTTGTAGCCAATCTCTTTGGTTCTTACCAGCAGTTGCGGAGAGATATCATGGGTAGCCGGGGAGAAAAGCCCGGGCACAAGCTCATCTACAAAAGCTGTAATTCCTTCATTCTGAATGGTACTGACACTTTTCAGGCGTTTTTCCTTCGCCTCTTCACTGTCTGGATAGCCGGTAGAATGAATCAATCCAAAGCCCTTCAAGCGTGATCCATACCGCTCCGCGAAGGAAAGCGTAATGTACCCGCCCAGGGAATGACCCAGCAAGGTTACCTTAGGAATTTCCAAAGCATCGAGCAGAGCCAAAATATCATCGGCCATCTGCTCAATCGTGTAAGCCCCCTTAGGAGCATCAGATGTCCCGTGGCCTCGTAAATCGGGAGCAATGACGCGGTAACTACCGTTCAACAACGGGGCTATCTTCTCCCAATATTGAGCGCTTCCACAAAAACCGTGCAGCAGCACTACAACTTCTCCCTCTCCTTGATCGCTGTATCCAATAGTAGTCCCTTCCGAACGGACAATTTCCATGATTGCTACCTTCTTCCTATGTGCAAATAGTTTGATTATAAAAGAGTATTATCTATTATTAAGCAAAATTGCTTCCGTTGAATCGCCTTAAAGATAAAGTCTGAAGCCTGCTGCTGCCGCTTTGGCAATATGCTCAGCCATATTCATTACCCGGTACAGAGGCGTAGTCTGCAGCGTCTGATACGGCTTCGGACCGTTAATATCAACCACAGCGGCAAGACTGTAATGACCCACCGCCGGAAGTAGAAGTCCTATCGATTGGGCCGGCTGCAGCGGTTCATTAGACGCAAAAAAATATCCTAAGGCCACAGGGGGTCCCAAACAGGCATCAATTGCAATAATGGTATGTTCAGCTGGGATTCCAGCCAGTCGCACAAGCAGGTTATCCGCATCACAAGGTGAAGGAAGTGTACCGATCACATGGGGAAATCCGTATTCGAGCAATTTGCTTCCTGTTAGCGGACCAAGTGCATCCCCGGTAGAACGGTCCGTGCCTATACAGAGGAAGGTGATGCCCTTAACAGGATGTAATTCGGCAATCTCCTGAAAAAAAGGGGACAGCCCTGCAGCGTTTAATTTATTGCGTTTTCCGTTCCCTTGCTCCCTGATTGCCATGCGGGTCCCCCTTATATTTAATACTTCCCTTTAATTTTACATGAATTTTTCTGTACGGACAAAAAAATGGTGGTACGGCACTCAAACATGGTAAAATACATAAATCACTAAGTAGAGAGGATGTTACCTAACAATGGATTTATCGCAGCCTAGTCAGGAAAATGTTGAATATATGATCGAAGGCATCAAGAACAAACTAAAAATGGCCAGCGCCGCAGCCATGCAGGCATCCGCTTTCTCAGTGGATAGATATGAGGATATCTATGATATCTATGAGGTAACGATGAACGGTGGAAATCTTAGCATCTCCCAGGTTGAGGCCATTGTGTCGGAACTCGGACGCTTACGCCAGAAATAAATAAAGCTCAATAACATAAAAAGGAGCCCCTGCATCCACGCCCATCTGGTTAGATGGTTCCGTGCGGCAGCGGGCTCCTTTGTAATTAAAATCATGAGTCCCTTCCCTTCATGGAAGATCAATCAATACAAGTTCAGCTTCACCCTCACTGCTTGTCCCCTTGATCTTCAAATCACAGCTCTTCCGAATACGCGCAGCATCACCCGGCTGTAAATCAAATGCACCGTCAGAACATGATATTTCCACATTGCCTGAAAGTAGAAACACATGGGTACGTCTTTCCTCCTGCTGCGGGTACACGAGTTCTTTCCCAGTCTCCAGCGTGGATAGATAAACTGTTGCATCCTCATTAACGGTCATTGAACCCTCATCTAGCGTACCTGAAGCTACGGGAAGGAGCTGATTCGTTCGAAATTCAGGCGGAAAGTATTTCGCATCCCATTTGGGTGCAAGCCCTGGTTCCTTAGGCAGTAGCCAGATTTGCAGGAAACGTACATTATCATTGTCTGACGGATTGGTCTCGGAATGATTAATTCCCGTTCCTGCGCTCATCGTCTGCACCGTACCGGCCTGCAGGTCTGCTCTATTCCCCAAGTCATCTTCATGCCTAAGGACTCCAGAGACTACATACGTGACAATCTCCAAATCATGATGCGGATGCTCATGCATACCCTGCTTGGGCTTCAATTCATTCTCGTTGTGTGCTAATAGTGAACCAAAGTGAACATTGCTGGGGTCATCATAATCGGCAAACGAAAAACTGAACTCACTGTGTATCCATTCTCTATTTGAAGTATGCCGTTCTGCTGAAGTTACTACTTTAATCATAACCTTTGCACCTCCAGGTTGTTGGAACCTCCCCCATTCTTGAACGGGAGAATGTAACTCCTTACTGAAATAGTAATTAGGCGCTTTAATTAACTATTTCTTACCCGCTTCTATTCCTCATCAATCAGGATTAGCCTCTATATTATCTCCAGCTTGAACTCAGCTTCCGCAGAACCAACCTTTGTTCCACCGTCATTATAAATATCTCCAGAATAAGCAGCACTAAGTTTCTTGAGCGTATTTTCGTTACTATATCCGATCTGCTTCAAGATACTCTGCACGATGAGACCCCACTCCTCCTCAGAACCATCCAGAACCTTAAAGGCTATACCGAGACGTTCGCGGCGTAAGCCGAAGCAGTACACGCCCTTAAAGCCTCCCTTGGCAATAATGTTATCATCCTCCAGCAAAATGGAATCCAGACGCCCGTAGCCGGAGACCATTTCGGGATGGGCATTCATTGCAGCGGTAATCGTGGTTACAGCCTTTCGTGTAGCCAAATCTCCTATGAGATTTGGACAAGCCAGCTTCAGATAAGCACCGGCAAGAGCAGTCAATGGCAAAGCAAATACCGGAAGGCCGCACCCATCCGTTCCAAGTCCGATACTTTCAGGAGCAACGTCTGCCATATAAGCGAGGGTATTGATGATTTCACGTTGAACCGGATGATCTCTATCCGCATACTCCCCCAGTGGAAAGCCTTTCAATTGGCTGTAGGATAAGATCCCCAGATGCTTACCGGAGCAATTATGGTAGATTTTTCTTCTACCAAGGCCTCGTATGGCTTCCTCACGGCTACTGTCATCGAGCGGATAGCTTGTGGCACATAACATATTGTTCTCACTGACACCCACCTTGGATGAAATACTCTCCAGCGCAGTGATATGATAGTTTTCTCCACGGTGAGAAGCAGTCATCAAAGCAATTTCAGCCTGTGTCAAATGATAATGTTCAGCGATGCCTCCCCGGATTCCGGGAATGGCCTGCAGCGGTTTTGCTGCTGAACGGGTGAAGGATACAAATCCCGGATCACCGGCATATCCTTTTAGTTTACCGTCTACTCCTACAATAGCGATATGTCCGCTGTGTATGCATTCTATTAATTCAGCACGATATTCGCGCACAAGAACTGTCTCCATGATGTCTCTCCTCGTTTCTCTTTATCGGTGAAAATGATAATAATAAGAAATTATAACATCTTTCTAAGGGGCAAGGCGGTTTGTAAAGCAGGTTAAAAGCTTGTTTACACATGTAAAAGCCCCATTCCTTCGGCCATCCTTTCACTTGCTCCGGTAATCTTTCCCTTGCTACTTTATTGTTTCAGCGGAATCTCCAACGTTTAAATACGAAGTAAGATATCTTCAGCATACAATATTCCAAATTCCAATAAGGAGTGATTAGTGATGAGTAACGTAGACGTAGAACATGAAGTGGAAACTGGTAGCAACTTTTTAAAGGGGATTTTTATTGGCGGCTTACTGGGTGCTGCGGCGGCATTGCTATTTGCACCGAAGCCTGGTAATGAAATGCGAAGCGACCTTTCTGACAAGCTTACGCTGGCAACAGATAAAACGAAAGAAGTAGCTGGAGTAGTGACGGATAAAACCAAAGCTCTTGCCACAACAGTTACTGAAAAAGCAACCGATTTGGCTAGCACTGTATCGACCAAAGCATCTGATCTTTACACAACTGTTACTGAAAGTAAGCAACAAATTGCTGCTACTTTACAGGAAACCGGTAGAAAAATCGGTGAAACGGTAAGTGAAGCTTCCTCCGATGTGGCATCTGATGTGGAAGATGCCTCCAAGAAAGTCGCTGATGAGGCCAAGGATGCGAAAGAAGAAGTCGCTTCATCCTATAAATCTTCCTACTAATTTGCGGTAAAAACAGCTATGAATTCATTTTAACAATAGCCAGCTGTCCGCAGCTGGCTATTGCCATGCGTTAACACCGTTTCATTCATAAATAATAAAGGACAATAAAGCCTTATACGGCTAAGAAAGCAGGGATAGCCCTTGGGAGTTAACACAAGCAAAGCTAAATCCTATGAAGTGGAAGAGCATCCCTTCGAGCTTCGACATGAAGTTAGACGTTTAAACGCCAGACTCGATAAAATTGCGGATTCACTGGAAAAATCGGAGTTCAAAGATATACTGGAGAATTACACAGATCCCAGAAAACGTATCCTTACGAACTTTATGGCCGGTATTTCCAGAGGACTCGGTTTAACTCTGGGAACCTTTGTAATTCTCGGTGTACTCGGATATATCCTCAGTTTATTTCTGAATGTGCCCGTCATAGGAGAGTATCTCGGTGAACTAAAAAAATATATCGATGCTAATAATTAATGGCATGAATTTATAAGAGACAAATAGGAGATAAAAAACTAGCAAGGATCCCCGCTATCGGAGACTTGCTAGTTTTTGTTTTCGCTCTATTTAGGATTGCTTGTAGATGATTCTCTTAATTCTATCTTAGGCTTGTCTGATCAGTAAGCGGAGTTGGACATAATCTGCTTCAGCTTCTCTGTAGCCCGCTTCTGAATTCTGGATACACTCATTTGGGAGACACCAAGCTTCTGCGCAATCGCCCTCTGGGACTGTCCATCTTGGAAAGCCAGCAGCAGCACCTGTTGCTCCTGCTCTTTGAGCTGTCCCAACGCTTGCTGTAGGTCCATTCGTTTCTCAACGGTCTCGTAATCATTAGCATCCGAGCTGATAAGCTCACCCAGCGTGGCCCCTGTCTCTTCCTGTGAAAGCGGAGAATCAAGAGATACGTAATGATAGCATTCACGCCCCGCCAATACTTCTACAGTTTCCTCTACAGATAAATCAAGGTACTTGGCAATTTCCTTAACGTCAGGTGAGCGTTCCAGTCTTATTGTCAATTCATCAATGGCATGCTGGACTAATGCGCCCTTTTCCTTAATTCGTCTTGGAACCTGAATATACCAGGATTTATCACGCAGGAAATTTTTCATGTGACCAATCATACTTTTCATAGCATAAGGCTCGAAAGGAATTCCCATGCTAATATCATACTGTTTTAATAAACGGATAAGAGCCATTTGGCCTACCTGATACAAATCCTCATATAAATCCGGTCGGTTGCGGGCAATCTTACCTGCAGCCATCTTGACCATGGGCTCATATTTACGGATAAGTACGGTGGCAATTTCATTATCTAGTGTTTGCTGGTATTCCCAGATTAGGCTTACTGCCTCGTTCATGGACTCGGGGGGAGTCACGTTTTCATTCATACTTTCTCCTCGCTAAAATTAAGCCGCTTAGTCAAGGTTACTACTGTCCCTCTCCCAGCTTCACTTACTACACTAACGTCATCCATAAGAGCTTGCATCAAGTAGAAGCCTAAGCCGCCTACCTGAACATCACTCAGCTCTTTGTCATGGAGCGTCATGCGTTCTCCCTGCGAATCCAAGCTATCAAAGCTCTCCCCCTCATCTTTGACCGTAATGGACAAGGCACTATCTCCTACTTCAAAGATCACGTCAACCATACCGTCTTTCTGCCCATACGCATACAGTACAGAGTTATTACAGGCTTCCGATACTGCCACCTTCATATCTTCAATGTCTTCATAGGTAAAACCCATCTTTGAAGCAATTCCATATAAATTCAATCTCACAATATCAACATAGTCAGCGCTAGCTGGCAGCTGAAGCATTACTTTTTGCACATCATCACTCATCCTTAGCTCGATCCTTTCCTAGTGGGAGTTCTCTTGGGGGGCAAAAAATTTAGCAATGCCTGTCATATCAAATAGTTTCTGTATTTGCGACGGAACTTCTACCACACTAAATTTAACATCCATCCCATGTCTTGCTTTCAAAATCGACAGTAAAATACCAATGCCTGTGCTATCGATATATTTTAGCTCTTTAAGGTTAATAACGAGGTCCAACCCCGCATCATCCACCAGTGGTTCCATAATCAACCGGAAATCGGGGGCAACCGATAAATCCAATTCGCCCGTTAGAAAAACGGTACATACATTTTCAACCGTTTCGGTCACTGCTTGAAACTTTTCGTTTTTATGTGTATTCATAGACAATCTCTCCTGATTAAATGTTTTCTTTACCAATAACCCTAATGTCATACCCTTGAAACAATTCACAAGTTGGTAAATACTGTTTAGGCATGATGCTTGGACGAAGTTCGGTCGAAAAAAAGAGGCTCATTGTTCGAAAAACGTATTAATATCTGTCTTAAACTGCTCATTTTAAGAGGCTTGCTAATATAATCATTCATGCCCGAGGCCAGACAGCGATTCTGGATACCCTCCATAATATTGGCAGTCATTGCGATGATAATAGCTTTCTCGGATGAAAGACCATTTTCGCTGCGTATTTGAGCCGTTGCATCCAAACCATCCATAATGGGCATTTGAACGTCCATAAATATGAATTCATATGGATAGGAATAAGCAAGTTCCACAGCTTGTCTGCCGTCTTCAGCAGTATCTGCCTGGAAGCCTAGCTTGTGGAGCATACTGACCAACAGCTTCTGATTAATGGGATGATCATCAACCACCAATACCTTGGCTCTGTTCTCTCTGGGTTGAATCGTACCCCCAACCTCTTCCTCCTTGTCAATCAGACGGTTTACTTCTTCTGGCACTGAAGCCTGAATTGTAAAAACAAACGTTGTTCCTTTTTCCTCCATGGATTCTACTCGGATGTCCCCGCCCATCATTCCAACAAGGGATTTGCAGATGGCCAGTCCAAGACCTGTGCCTCCATATTTGCGAGTCATGGAAGAATCTAACTGAGAGAATGGTTTGAATAATCGATGACGCTTATCCGGAGATATCCCTATTCCGGTATCCTTTATCGTAAATTCAAGGATAATTCTATTATCTGATGTTTCTATAATAGAAGCAACTAAGTATACGCCACCTTGGTTCGTAAACTTAATTGCATTAGAGACCAAATTAATAAGCACTTGACGCAAACGGGCCATATCACCGTATAAAAGAGCCGGTAATTTCTGATCAATAAAGTAAGCCAGCTCAAGATTTTTCTTGCCTGCTTCTATTGAAAAGAGAGTAAACACTTCCTGAATACAGGATTGAAGCTCGAACAGCTGCTGTTCCATTTCCATTTTGCCGGATTCCATCTTCGTAAAATCAAGGATATCATTAATAACCGTAACGAGTGAATCTGCGCTCTTACGGATAATATCTGCGTACTCCTGCTGCTCAGGGGCTAGTTCTGTCTCCATAAGTAAATCGATCATTCCCACTACACCGTTCATCGGCGTACGGATTTCATGACTCATCATGGCCAGAAATTCGGTTTTAGCTTTTGCGGCAATATCCGCTTCTTCTTTCGCTTTAATAAGCTCCGCATTGATTCTCTCCAGCTCCTGTGTCTTTTGCTGCAAGAGCATAGATTGATTCTGGTGCATTTTATTCGTCAAATACATCTCCACAAATCCTTCAATCTTGGATTTAAGAATTTGTGGAATAAACGGCTTTACCATATAGTCAATAGCACCGGCAGAATAACCGGCAAACAGATGCTCCGCTTCTTTGCTATTGGCCGAAATAAAGATAATCGGAATATTCCTTGTCTTCTCTCTGGCCTTAATCAATCGGGCGGTCTCAATTCCATCCATCCCCGGCATTTGCACATCCAATACAATCACCGCGAATTCATATCTTAACAAACACCTCAGTGCTTCTTCACCGGAGTTCGCTTTCACAAGTCTATATTGCTGACTCTCAAGCACCGCCTCCAGTGCCAGCAAATTTTCAGGACGGTCGTCAACAAGCAGTATATGAATCGGTTCGCGAAACCCCATAAGATCCTCCTAAGCACTCTAATTTACTTTACGATAAATTTTCTCTACCCTGTCTAAGGCCTCGTAGCTATCACTATATTTGGTGAAGTGAATGGACTCCTTAGAACCCAACACCAGAACTCCAAATCTGCTCAAGCTCTCATTGAATAAGCCATGAACGTTATCCCGGAGTTCATCATTGAAATAAATCATTACATTACGGCAAAAAATAACATTAAACTCATTAAAAGAGGTGTCTGTAGCTAAATTATGCTCGGCAAATATAATGTTCTTCCGTAAATAAGGCTGAAGAATAACCGAGTTGTATTTAGCGGAGTAATATTCTGAAAAAGCGCGGGTCCCCCCCGCTTCTAAATAATTCTTGGTGTACTGCTTCATCTTACTGATCTCATATACACCTTCTTTAGCTTGCTGCAATGAACGGTTATTCATGTCTGTGGCATAGATTCGCGCCTTGTCATAAAGACCTTCCTCATGCAGCAGGATAGCCATAGAATATACCTCTTCCCCCGTTGAGCACCCGGCATGCCAAATCCGGATGTAGGGGTAGGTACGTAATAGAGGAATTACCTTCTGGCGGAAGGTTAAGAATAGTCCCGGATCTCTGAACATCTCCGTAACCGGGATGGACAAGCTATAGATAAGGCGTTCGAAACACGCCCGGTCATGCAATACCTTCTCCTGCAATGCGGATATGCTGGGTACATTCTCAGAATGAACATGATGCCAAATCCGCCGCTTCAAAGAAGGCAGCGCATAATTTCTGAAGTCATATCCATAGAGGCGGTATACGCCTTCCAGAAGCAGCTCGATTTCTATAATTTCCAATTCATTTTTACCTGTCGTCATAGCGAATTCCTTCTCATATTCGCGCTCCATTGCCTTCATAGTTATCCCGGCTCCCTTAATATTGCGTTATTCCGGACTGGCTGAAAGTAGATCTGTAAACCTATTACCCCAAAATGAGCATTACGAATACAACCAAACACGCATTAGTGAAAGAAGCTGATCGGTAGCAATTGGTTTCTTCATATAATCCGATACTCCAGCCTCAATACACTTGATCCGATCCTCTTTCATCGCCTTGGCCGTAAGGGCAATAATTGGCAGCTTCGCAAACTGAGGCATTTGACGAATTCTGCGAGTAGCCTCGTATCCGTCCATTTCCGGCATCATCATATCCATCAAGATCAGATCAAAGTCATCCTGCTCCGCGAGGATATCCAGAGCTTCTCTCCCGTTTTCAGCAAATATAACTTCCATATGATATTCTTCCAGTACGCTGGATAACGCGAATACATTACGGATATCATCATCTACGAGCAATATTTTCTTTCCGTCGAACAGTTCTTCTTTATTATGGAGCTTTTGCAGGATCCTACGCTTATCTTCCGGAAGATTCGCCTCAACCCTGTGCAGGAAAAGGGTTGTTTCATCGAGCAATCGTTCCGGTGAACGTACATCCTTTATGATAATCGACTCCGCATATTTACGAAGCTTGGTCTCTTCCTTGCTGTCCAAGTCTTTACCAGTATAAATAATGATCGGTAAATCATTTAGTTCTTCGTCATCTCGGATCTGATCCAGCAAATCAAAGCCGTTCATATCGCTCAGCATCAAATCAAGAACCATACAGTCATATCTTTGCTTATGAAGTTCTTGGAGCGCCTCCGCCCCGGTAGAAACCGCAGTAATCTCAACATCATCATGCCCGATTAACTCTGTGATGGAACGTCGTTGATTCTCATCATCCTCAACAATTAGAAGATGCTTCAAGGTACTGGAAGTATAGTTCTCAATAGCTGAGAATGCCCGTTCCAGCGCTTCCCTTGATGCCGGCTTTCTGATATAGGCCATGGCCCCCATCATAAGCCCCTGCTTAACTTCATCATTGACCGAAATGACATGAACAGGAATATGTCGTGTTTGTGAAGACCCTTTCAGTTCCCTCAGAATGGCCCAACCATCTATGACCGGCAGCTGAATATCCAGAATAATAGCATCCGGCAAATAAGTTTTAGCCATCTGCAGTCCGGTGTCCCCCTGAAGGGCTACCAGCCCCTTGTATCCCCGTCCACGAGCCATACCCAGCAATATTTTTGCAAAGCTGGCATCATCCTCAATCACAAGCAATACTTTATCATCTGAATTCAATAGCTCACGATCATCCTCTATAACCGTCTTCACCTGATTTACAGAATTTGAGGAAGTCTGATTGTAAGCACCCACCAGCCCTACTAGGGACTCTGCTTCTCTCGCTGCGGCAGCCTCAACAGCACTCGGCTGTAAGTTGTATTCCCCGTCAATCGGTATATAGAAAGTAAATACACTGCCTTGGCCTTCACGTGAATCAAGCTCAATGGCTCCCCCTAATAGGCGGGCTAACTCACGGCTGATGGACAAGCCAAGTCCAGTTCCACCGTATTTTCGGCTGGTGGTTCCATCAACCTGTTGAAAGGCTTCAAATACAAGATCCGTCTTGTCAGCCGGAATCCCGATACCGCTGTCCTTCACAGCAAGAGCAACATACTCCTTATCCCGCGGCAAATAGAGAGGGAGAGCATCATTTTTCGCCCTGCTGACATCGAATTCTACAAATCCCTCACTTGTAAATTTGAATGCATTAGACAACAAATTACGCAAGATCTGCTTCAGGCGGTGACTGTCAGTGACAATGTTATCCGGCAGCGGCTCGTCAAATGAAATACGCAGTGACAAACCCTTTTTAACCGCTTGAGGGCCAAAGTTCTGTTTCACGAAGCTCTTTAGATCAACCATCTTCACGGAATCTCTACTCAGCTCCATCTTTCCGGCATCCACTTTGGATAGGTCAAGGATCTCATCAATCATTTTGAGCAAATCTGCACCAGACATATATATAGTGTTCGCGAATTCAACCTGCTTTTCGGTCAAATTGCCATCCTTGTTTTCAGTTAAAAGTTGGGACAAAATAAGTAAGCTGTTAAGAGGAGTCCGTAACTCATGGGACATATTCGCTAAGAATTCCGATTTGTACTTACTGGTTATAGATAATTGCAAGGCTTGTTTTTCAAGTTGACTGCGCGCACCTTCAATCTCATCCTTCTTCTCTTCGACCTCCTTAACCTGGGTCTCGAGTGCCTGGGTCTTGGTGATCAGTTCACCGTTATAATGCTCCAGTTCTTCTTGCTGCCGCTGCAGCAGATCTTCAGAACGTCTGAGAGCATTCGTCTGTTCCTCCAGATTTTCATTGG
The DNA here is from genome assembly GCF_000757885.1 of Paenibacillus wynnii. NCBI lineage: Bacteria > Bacillati > Bacillota > Bacilli > Caryophanales > Paenibacillaceae > Paenibacillus > Paenibacillus wynnii. Next base: position 404,301 of record NZ_JQCR01000001.1, read on the forward strand.
AACGGCGGAGTTCTTCCTGCTGCGTTAGCAATTCTTCCGACTGGCACTGCAGTTCTTCTGTGAGGGCTTGAGACTCACGCAACAACTCCTTGACCACTAGGCTGCGGCTTACATTGTTAAGAATTACAACCAGATTAACAGCAAGCTGCCTCAGAAGTTCGTTATGCAGCCCCGTAAAGGGTTTAAATGAGGCGAATTCAATGACTCCAAGGATGTCGTCCTCAAATAGAAGCGGATAAATGGCTATATGGTTAGGCCGGGACTCTCCAAGCCCGGAAGAGACCTTCAAATAGTTATCCGGAGAAGACTCTAGCTTAATAGGCGTCTTGTTCAACGCACTCTGCCCCACAAGCCCTTGTCCGATTTCAAAGCTCTCCTTGGGTGAACTAACCCCTTCATAGGCGTAAGTAGCGCTAACATTCAGCACATTGGGATTGTTGATGTCTTTTAAATATAATGCCCCAAATTGAGCTCCAAGCTCAGGGGTAAATTCATTAATAAAGGTCTGGGAAATCTCTTCAAGTGAACTCACACCGCGCAGTAGTTCAGTTACCTTTGCCACATTTGCGTTCAGCCAAGACTGATCGTTTTGTGCCTGTGCATATGCCTTTTCCATCTGCTGTTTTTCTTCCAAATCCTCTGCCATTTCTTTAAAAACACGGGCTACATCACCGATCTCATCCTTGGAGGTGACTTTAATACGACGGATAGCTCTTATCTTCCCGTTGCCGAAGCTGCTGATCATCATTGATACTACATTCAGTCCGCTTGTAATACTCGGGATAACCCATAGAATAATACCTAGGCCCAGCAGCAGCCCTATAATCATAATCAGGGTAACCATTTGAATGGAGCCATGATAAGCCGATTTAGCGTTAGCTATCTCCTCATTTATCTCAAAGTTCTCGAAATCGGACAGGCTATTTAGGCTGGTTAACAGTTCATTTACAACAGCGTGTCCATTATTATTATGATAGGATTTTGCTTTAGCGGTTTCATTCTGATCTAACCATTCCAGGATTTTTCCCTGATATTCCAAATAATCCACACCTGCTTTTTCGATGCGCTTAATCATTTGGAATTCTTCGGAGCTTGAAACCCGTTCGTTCATCTGTTTATAATAATCACTTGCTCTTTTGGTGTTGCCCTCAATTTCATCCCTTTGTGCATTCACAGATTGTATATCTGAATTGAGCATAATAGAGGTTAACGTACGGGCCATACTATTTACTTCTCCCCGCATGCCTGCAGAAGAACGAATCTTTTGGTAGCGCTCCTGGTAGATCGTATCCATTTGTCCATTCATATAGTTAAGACGATTAAATCCGACTATGGTAAGGCTCAACATAATAGCCAGCATTGCACTGAAACCGATCAACAATTTGGCTCTAATCTTCATTCCTTATCTTATCCTTTCTTCAATGAGATCCACACCAAGCATTTATCGTCATCCCGATCCTTATTTTCATTTTCTTTAAAGAAGGCTTCGCGCATGGATTCTTCCTCCCAGCTATGAACACCATTCAAATGTCCGATTAGAAAATCAAGCTGCTCCTCGTGCTCTCCCTTAACCAATTCAAGAAGTCCATCCGTGTACAACGCCAAATGCCCTTCCTCCTCATAGGTTAAGCTTTGAGGTTGAATCTCCATACGATCAAACAAACCAACCGGATGACAGTTGCTCTCCAGCAATACAGGACGTTTGGCCGCTCCCTCGAAGAATAATCCAGGCGGGTGACCCGCATTTACGTAATCAATACGCTTCATTCGAGTATCTATAACGAGGTATATGGCCGTGAAGTAATACTGAACAAGCTGCTTCTCAATATATAGCTGGTTGAACCGTCTGTTCAACTCTTGAATTACCTTCTCCGGTTCTACATAAGTAGTTACCGTATCCTTAAGCACTGAAGCGATAAACATACAGAATAGGGACGAAGATATACCGTGCCCCATCATATCCAACAGAACGACACCATACCGCCCGTCTCCAAGCGGATACCAGGCATATAAATCACCTGCCAGCTCAAAGGAAGGCTGAAAAAGGGCGTGTACCTCAAACGTTTCATCCACCAGCGGCAGGCTTAGCACTGCGTTCTGAACCAAGGCTGCCAGCTTCAATTCATCCTGTATATGCTGATCGCGCTCCTTGTGCCAGTCCTTTTCCTGTTTAAGACGCAAAGCCAGCCGGATTCTCGCCATGAGCTCCACTTTGTTAATCGGCTTCGTTACATAGTCCACAGCACCGGCATCCAATGCTTCCGCCAGCTTTTTCGAATCCCCTACAGCAGTTACCATAATAATGGGAATATCCTTCAAATGTTCATGTTGCTGTACTACACGGCAGGCCTCAATCCCGTCCATCTCAGGCATCATCATATCCAATAAAATTAGATCGATGCCCGAGGGACGCAGCCGGGTTCCATCCGCCTCTTTGTCCGTGACTCCCAGTATGTCAAGCATCTCTCTAGCTGATGAAGCTGTTATAAAATTTCTGTAGTTTTCCTTTTTCAGGATTTCACGGATGATTATAACGTTAGTAGGATTGTCATCTACGATTAAAATTCTCATCACTTTCACCTCGCACGAATAGTATTTCGACCGTAAATCCTGTGATTCATTAAGATATATAAAGTAATCATAACAGGATATGTTCAACAAATTAACCTCCAGCCCCACTACGAATAGTGGAGCTGGAGGTTGCAATCTTAAAGTATGGATCATTTCGCTTTAAATAGCGCTATAGCCATTAAAACGATGGTTTTTTAGCAATCACGAGCACCTTCCCTAAATCCAGCTCTTTCTCATAAAAGTTCGCTTCTGCTCCGCTGAATCCGAGTGAAGTGATCTTGGAACGAAGTGCATCACCACGTGAACGGAACATATTGGCAATCGCACCGAACAGACCCTCTTCCTTTAAGCCTACTTCATTAGCATCAGCTACATCAACAATACGACCTTCACGTGCTTGATCGTGGCTAATGACATAAATGTTTTCTCTGCTGTACCCGCTGCTATGCAGCCGATTTACTTCTTCGATCGCCTGAACACTGTTCTGGAGCACTTTTGCATAGACTTGCGCACCTATTGAATCCATGAGATCACTCCCCCTAGAAGTAATTAGAACGATTGCAGGAAAACATAACTGATCTCTCATTAACCTTATTAACTACGTTTGAAACGGGTTAAGATGAGTTTCCATCAAATAAGTCAATTCCTAGCCATTTTCCAGACACTTGATCGCGATATATTTTAAGAGCATTACTTCCTCTTATATATACATCCCCATCCTCTGCCTTGAAGTCAGGGGCACCCAAAAGGTCTTGGATATACCCTTTTTCCGGGTCCAGTTCAATACCGTTCACAGAAAGACCATGCTCTTGGGCTTGGTGAGGAGTCACATGGACATAGAGCACTATGCCCTCACAGATCCCGGCGGACAGCTCTTCATATTGATATTCCAGACAGCCCTGCCAAGGATCCTTCTGGATATTCAAAGGCAAACCCTTTTGATCGATCAGTTCCTCTTCGGTAGTAAACAACTCCACATCCGATAAGGATTCAAAACGGTTTATATATGTTGTAACCGCCTGTGTATGCTGAAAAGCAAATACCGCAGAAACCGGGCGGGAGAAAGCAGCAGCAGAAAGAGGTTCCTGCTGGGCAGGCTTTTCTAAGTAAGGAGTGAGAAGACTAAGCAGAAGAATTAACACGTTCATGTTGTGGTCCCACCTTTCCAAAGCTGCGCTCGCCGCTATGCGACTTTACCTACAATTATCGACGGAATTTTTGCCAAACCACAGCACCCACATCTACAGCCTTCAACAGGGTTCCTATTTTTCCCGAACCGTCTTTCGTATATGCGGCATCATAAGTCTTTACTGTCCGATCTTCAGCAGGTGTCAAAGGAGTCGATTCAATCGATACGCTCTTGGCCTTATCCTTTAGCTCGCGTGATTTACGAAGCTTCTCGATAGCTGTGACCGATACCTGCTTCACGCTTAGGGTCAGTTCACTCATCACATCACCCAGATTTTTCACAGAATCCATAATCGGATCAATCTTTTGGATTTTCCCTTGAACATCCAGCGTAATATCATTCGCATGCCTTACGGTGGTCTTCACTTCATAGGTAAGTTCATCTATGGTCTTCTGAACTTCCTGCAGGGTTTGACTCACTTTGTCGAGGGAATCTTTGGCTGATTTTAAGGTTTTAATTAAGAAGAATACAAGAATAGCAAAAGCTACAGCAACAAGAGCAACACTTAGTTCAATAATCATATACATACCCCTTCCAATCATTTATGGCGGCTTAACCGGCCTTAATATTGCATAGTTACCCCTTCTATAAAAGGCCGAAACAAAACCCCCGCTGACTCCCGAAGCCACTCTGATGTATATGTTTCAAACCCAAAAGGCTCGTTTAAACAATGAATACATCGCAAGCATAACACTCCAAAGAAAGGGTGGATACATCATGTTAAAATGGTCTGTAATTTTACTGGTGATTGCCTTAATTGCAGGAATATTCGGATTCTTTAATCTAGTAGCTGCGGCGGCAGGAATCGCAAAAATACTATTCTATATCTTCCTCGTCCTGTTCGTAATCTCTCTCTTTACCGGTCGCAGGGGCAGATCTATGTAACTTATGACGATATTAGAAAAGATATTTAAAACATAAGTTCGTGATTCCTTATGTATGGGGATCTCGGACTTATTTCATTATAAGCAACATATCATTCTCAGCAAGCAGCATATTTCACAGCTTAAGCTCCCTCCCTTCTTTTCTATTCTACTCCTCCCCATGTTATGCAGAAAGTATAGGTCTTTTTTCCCCCGTTGTAATGATTTCCAAAAAAATAAATGATGATTATGGTTCAAAATGATCACTATGGTTTATTAACTTATTAGCATTCGAAAATTACCAAATAAATGCAGCAGCAAAAACACTAGGAGGATATTAAAAATGAAAAAAATTACCAGTTTTGTAGTGGCCTTAGGTCTTATGGGGTCTATAGCAGCATCAGCTTCTGCTGCAGAAGTACCAGGAACAGCAACACCAACACCAACATCCACATCAACTGTTACTGGAAGTACTTACACCGACATTTTAGCAACACCTATTATTACTCAGGCGGATATCAAACCTGCGACTCCGCAAATCATCCTTACTAGATCAACTCCTTTCTACTTCTCAACAACTGGCTTCCCTATTGCCCTTCTGGGAGCACAAGTCTTAGACACTACCGGAGCCGTAATGACAGATCAGTTCGGCAATGAATGGAGAGAAATTTATACATGGCTTGGAAAAGCTTGGCTGAAGGTTCCTGCTTCTGCTTATGTAATTAATCCTTAATTAAAAACGCTCTGCGTTAATACATAAGGCTGATCCGTTTAGGAGTTCTCTCTTAGCAAGGATCAGCCTTTTTGGTATGAATAGATACAAAAAAGGTTATCTCCCGCAGAAAATACTGCTTAAGAGATAACCCTTTGTATTACCCGTAATTTGTAATTCACCCGTCACAAACTGGTAATGCCCCGCTTCTAATATCCTATATCTTATTGGATAACTGAGCCTCCATATAGAAAGCGGTTCATCCAAGAAGCGCTTAACTTGTCCACTTTAACTCCGCCGGAATCAACAGAATACGTATGCAGCATCTGTCCGTCCCCTAAGTAAAGGGCAACATGGGTAATTCTCTCCGCCAACTTGTCAATTCCTGCATAAGCAGAAGCCGTGCTGCCTTTATAACTCATAAAAAACATCAAATCTCCGCGTTTCAGACTGGAAACGTCCATGACTGCTTTGCTGTTTCCCTTGATCCAATCTCCCTGTTGACGCGAATCATAGGGCAATTGGAACTGTTTACCTTCGAGAAATATCTGCCGGGTAAAATCAGAGCAGTCAAAAGTATCTGAGTTACTGCGGCTGGAACCGAATTCATATGGGGTTCCGAGATATTTCATCCCAACACGGATAACATCCTCTATACCCGTTGCAATGGGAGAAGCTTCAGGTACAGGTGGTACTGGTTGCGGGAGGGTGATCTCCGGAACTTCACTTTTAACCGGGATTAATTGGATATACTGGTCCATAGAACTGGAATAGCCAACCACACCGCCCGCGGTACGAACTTTATAAAAGTAATCATTCGTCTTCTCCAGAATCGTAACAACATCGTCCTTACTTAAGTACAACAAAACCTTGCTGCTTGTAGAAGGAGCTGAGCGAAGCCGAACACTGGACTGAATGAGAGCTGTCTGCAGGGTAGGAGTTACTGGCACGGGAATCAAGCTAATATACTGAGTCCCCGAACTGGTGTAGCCAACCTCTCCGTCCGCGTTGCGCACCTTGTAAAAGTAATTATTCGTCTTCTCCAGTATCGTTACCACATCGCCCTTACTCAAGTAAGACAAAACGTTGCTGCTTGTAGACGGAGCGGTTCGTAGCCGAACACTGGACTGAATAATAGCTGTCTGTACGGCAAAAGCCGTAGCCGAAATACTGGAAGAGGTTGAAGCGGCAGCACTCGGCGCAGGGCTGATAGCTCCCAAAGATACGACAAGAACGGCCGAGACCAACAATGAGGCTTTAAGCTTCTTATGCGATTGGATCATACTGTTCCCCCGAATAGCAATAATGAGAAATACAACAAAGGTGCGCGCTACGCTTGCTGCTTTCTGCCCTCATTATAGGCTTACCCAGAGTTACGAACATGCTCCAAATTTCACAAATAACAATTCCACTTTATGGTAAGGAACAGGTCTATAGTCTTGAATCCTCCTTCATATTTGCAGATTTTACATTCTCTTAGGAACTTTCTTCACTGCCTTTACTTATGCCTTGGGCTCTACATGTACTTGAATATTCATAATATTGTGCATTTTCTGCATTCGCTCTTCAATTGAATCACTAATGTGATGTCCCTCCATAACTGTGAGCTCAGCATTCACTTCTATAACAACGTCGACCAAAACATGATTACCATGAACACGCGCCTTCAAGTCCTTAATTCCTTCTACCCCCGGCGTACGGGCAATGGTACTGCGTAAGTCCATCAGACGATCCTCATCGAATCCATCTGTCAGACGGTAGGTTGAATCCCGAAATATATCCCAAGCTGTTTTGGAAATCAAAAGCCCGACCGCAATAGCCGCCGCTGAATCCATCCAAGGCAACCCAAACTGAGCACCTACAATCCCTACTGCAGCACCTACACTAACCATGGCATCGGAGAAGTTATCCTTGGCAGCAGCCATAAGAGCACCGTTATTAATCTGCATGGCGAGCCTTTTATTGTATATGTACACTCCAAACATAGCGACTGCACAGATCAGGGCAATACCGGCCGACCACAATTGCGGCGTTGCCTTCGCTCCTTCGAAGAGAGAACGTACGGCCTCTACAATGACTTGTATCCCAACCATCGCCATGATAAAAGAAGCCACCAATGCTGCAACTGTCTCTGCTCGAAAATGCCCGTAGGCATGATCGGAGTCCGGCGGCTTCCGGGAAATACGCAAACCGATCAATACGGCTAATGAAGCAACTATATCGGTCAAATTGTTAAAACCGTCTGCAAGCAATGCGCTTGATGCAAACAGATATCCACTAATCAGCTTAAGGCTCGAAAGGATTAAATAGGCAGCAATACTTACCCATGCACCTCGTTCACCCTTTCTAATATCTTCATAAATATCGGCCAATAGTTAGCCCCTCCTCTATTTCATTTATTCTTACCCTTGTGGAGGCATTTAAAAACCATTAATATAATGTTATGTACTTGCTTCGAAGGAGGTTATCACAATGAGCGAGAGTAATGAAAAAGGAAAAATCAATTTGGCTGATGCTATCAAGCAAAAGCTGGAGCAAAAGAAACAACAAGCTTTCAAGCCCGGATCATCATTTCAGGCCGGTTCTGCAAAACCGCTAAAAAGCCAGAACAACAAAAAGCCAAACAATCAGCGCCGTCGTACAGGCGGATCATAAGTAAACGGCTGCGTAATCCCTATTGGGGAACGCAGCCGTTTTTCTATATATATATAAAAAAATTTTAAGAATACATAAAAAAGCAGCAGGCCTTTCCCTTAGGATTGGACTGCTGCTGCGTTATGAGATCTCCACTTTAAATGGAAGATTATACTTCTACAGGATACATGCGCTGACGCAGTTCCTTCACTTCTGGGCTTTCCAGGTACTCATCGTAAGCCATGGTCCGGTCAATCAGACCTGCTGGTGTAATCTCGATGATTCGGTTTGCAATGGTTTGGATGAACTGATGGTCATGGGAAGTGAACAGAATTGTACCGTCGAAATCAATCAGGCCGTTGTTAAGCGCCGTTATCGATTCCAGATCCAAGTGATTCGTCGGCTCATCAAAGATCAGTACGTTAGCACCGTTCAACATCATTTTGGCCAGCATACAACGAACCTTCTCACCACCGGACAGTACGCTCGCTTTCTTCAATGCTTCTTCTCCGGCAAATAACATACGTCCTAAGAAACCACGCAGGAAAGTCTCATCCTGATCCTTGGAGTATTGGCGTAGCCATTCTACCAGGTTCATTTCCACACCGTCGAAATAGCTAGAATTGTCTTTTGGGAAATAGGCTTGAGTTGTGGTTACGCCCCATGCATATTCTCCGCCATCCATTTCCTTCTCACCCATAAGCACATCAAACAACAAAGACTTAGGCAAAGAGTTGGGGCCTACGAAGGCAATTTTGTCGCCTTTATTGACCACGAAGCTGACTTCATCCAGCACTTTTTCGCCTTCTATCATTTTGGATATTCCGCTAATAGTCAGCAACTGCTTGCCGGCTTCACGCTCAGGCTTAAAGTTAAGGAACGGATATTTACGATTCGAAGGACGAATGTCATCGAGCGTAATTTTCTCCAACTGTTTCTTACGTGAAGTAGCCTGTTTAGACTTGGAAGCATTCGCCGAGAAGCGCTGAATAAACGCCTGAAGTTCCTTCATCTTATCTTCCTTCTTCTTGTTCGAATCCCGCTGCAAGGATTGCGCCAACTGACTGGATTCATACCAGAAGTCGTAGTTACCTACGTACATCTGAATCTTACCAAAGTCAATATCCGCAATATGCGTACATACCTTATTCAGAAAGTGACGGTCATGGGATACGACGATAACGGTACCTTCGTAATCCATGAGGAAATTCTCAAGCCAGCCAATGGATTCCAAATCCAAATGGTTGGTAGGCTCATCCAGCAGCAGGTTATTCGGGCGACCAAATAGAGCTTGAGCAAGCAATACCCGTACCTTTTCGTTGCCGCTAAGCTCTGCCATCTTCTTATCGTGCACTTCACGGGGGATTCCCAGACCAATAAGCATAGCTCCTGCATCCGGTTCAGCATCCCAGCCGTTCAGCTCTGCGAATTCGCCTTCCAGCTCACCGGCACGTAGGCCATCAGCCTCTGTGAAGTCGGTCTTGGCATATAGCGAATCCTTTTCTTTCATGATTTCGTAGAGACGTGCGTGACCCATAATAACGGTCTCCAGCACTGGGTACTCATCATACTCATAATGATTCTGCTTCAATACAGCCAGGCGCTCGCCGGGTGTAATGTGAACATCGCCGGAGTTGCTCTCAAGCTCGCCGGACAAAATTTTCAGAAAGGTTGATTTGCCGGCACCATTGGCACCGATCAGACCATAACAGTTACCAGGGGTAAATTTTATATTTACATCCTCAAAAAGTGCGCGTTTTCCGTAGCGGAGTGTTACGCCGCTTGTACTAATCATTAAGCATTACCATCCTTTTCACTTAGGGTTCCGAACAATTATATCACAAAAACCTGCATAATTGCCTGCTATGCAAGGCATTTGCAAGCTCTTTTTCATTCCATTTTCCTACTGCTCCGCTCTCCGGCTCTCGGGATGTACTACTAACGTCTCACCATAACCCAGAATCTTGATCCTTTCCGCAGCAATTCCAAGATTCTCCCTCGCTTGCTCCAACCGGTCCAGCGCTTCCCGAGCCGTGTCATCCGCAAGTCTGAACGTGCCGTAATGCATAGGAATCATGGTCTCGGCACCTACATCTTGAAAAGCCTGAACAGCTTCCTCTGGATTGACATGCTGCGAGGTCATGAACCACTCCGGCTCGTAGGCGCCAATCGGCATCAAGGCTACGTGGATCTTAAAACGTTGGCCGATTTCCTTAAACCCGGGGAAATAACCGCTGTCTCCGGCAAAATACAGATTGGGAGGAAGCTTGTGCTTTCCATCTCCTCCCGCTCCTTCTGGATGCAGCCCCGGCTTCGCCGGTTCCATAATAAACCCGCCCCAATGAGAGGTATTAGTATCAAAGGGAGTTCGACGCGTCCAATGCTGAGTAGGGACAAAGGAAAGCTTGATATTCCCCACCGTAATCGTCTCCCACCAATGCATCTCAATGCAGTTGCGGAACCCTTTACGCATCAACTTTCTTTTGAGTCCCACCGGAACAATTAAAGTGGTTCCCGCGCGGTACAGCTTTCGTATAGATGCGATATGCATATGATCATAATGAGAGTGCGAGATCAGAATGATATCAACAGGCGGAACTTCTGCAATGGGCAGACCGGGTTCACCCAATCTTTTCTCAAAGCCCAATCTTCGTGCCCAAATGGGGTCAGTGATGATATTCATCCCTTCATATTGAAGGAAAAAGGTGGAGTGCCCCACCCAGGTAACGGTGGTATCCAGTCGGTTCTCCGCTAAAAAAGACAGCTGTGGCGGGATATTAGGCACGACATAGGAGTAATCCTTTTTCTTTTTCCGGCGTTCCTCACGCCACTGGCGAAATTCCTTGAGTGTTTTATCTGTACTGACATTATCGATATTGTCGTAACGTATTCTTGCCATTTGGATTCTCTCCTTATAGGGCTTACCTGAAATACTCACTGCTGGCAGGTAAAATTAACTGTTACTCTATTTATCGGCAGTCTACTCCATAAAATATCCTTGTTATGATATATTTGTACGCACTTTTATTAGACACTGCTTGATTCACTGGCTTCTCATTACAGGTTTTACCCATTCCGCACCATAATTAAGCGAAATAGGAACTTGACCTTTTTTTGTATTTAGCGCTGAATATGATGTAAAATGCGGGTAAAGACAGCGGTTCATGAACCGTTAAAATAGGGGGAGTTAAGCGCGTATGAAGATTACTTTTATTGAACCGACTCCAAGTCCCAATACGATGAAGCTTCATCTAGACGAAAGTCTGGAACCGGGAATACGTAGAACCTATACACCGGAAAGTCAGCGGTCTGCCCCGTCCTGGGCGCAAGAAATGCTGAATATCCCGGGGGTTACCAGTATTTTTCACGCGGCTGACTTCGCGGCTCTGGAACGGAAAGGTAACGCGGACTGGGCTGCTATTCTTAGAGAGGTGCAATCCCGGTTCGGCGGAGCAACCGGTCTGAACGATGATTGGAGCCTGACCGATGAGCATGCGGGAGCTCATTTCGGGGAGGCTGCGGTATTTGTACAAATGTTCCGCGCGATTCCTATGCAGATCCGCGTCAAGACCGGAGCACATGAGGAACGAATCGCCCTCTCCTCCCGCTTCACCAAGGCAGTAACGGACGTAGCCAGCGCCGTAATGATCAAGGAGCGCAAGCTCACCGATTACGGCGTACGTTACGGCGATCCGGCAGAGATCGCCCGCGAGGTGGAGCAGGAGCTGGAAGCGGCGTATCCGCAGGAACGCCTCGACTCCCTTGTGCAGCAAGCCATTGCGCACGGAGCGCAGGGTGAGTTCGTCGAGCAGCGGCGCAAGCGGAAACGCGATGAGCTGCTGCTCGATCTCCAGGACGCCGACTGGCGCGTGCGGTATGCCGCGCTGGAGGATCTGGCGCCTACGCCGGAGCTGCTTCCACAGCTTCGGACGGCGCTCCGCGACCCCAAGCTGCATATTCGCAGGCTTGCGGTCGTGTACCTGGGCGATCTGCGCACGCCCGAGGCGCTGGAGCTGCTCTTCGAAGCGATGACGGACAGCGCACCCGCCGTACGGCGGACTGCAGGCGATACGTTATCGGATATCGGTGATCCAGCCGCTACACCGGTGATGATCACAGCACTTGCGGACAGCAGCAAGCTTGTCCGCTGGCGGGCCGCCCGCTTCCTCTATGAGGTAGGTACCTCTGAGGCGGAAGAAGCCCTGAGTATTGCGGCAGAGGACCCTGAGTTCGAAGTTGGACTGCAGGCTAAGATGGCCTTAGAGCGTATCGCCTCTGGAGAAGGAGCCGCCGGAACCGTCTGGCAGCAAATGTCGGAGCGCCGCCGTAATTAACATCAACATGCCATTAATTGTTATTGCCTGAATTCATAACTTGATTTATACTATTTTTTGTTGTGTTTATTAACGATGAAGTAAAGATAGCCTCATCATACCTACGATGAGGTAGAGGTCGCGAATATTAAGAGTAGGCACGAGGAGACGTTAAGAGCCGTCTATGATCCGCTGCTGAAAGGAATATTTGCCGAAGCCTGTGCCGCCGTTCTTGCAGCGGCGCGGGCTGGGGCCGTTACCGAAAGGGACGGAACTGTCACGTTGTTACGCCTTATCCAGGCTGACTGCGTGTTGCGCTATCTTCACAGGGAGAGTATGATGCGGAGCTCTAATTATAGACGCCGCAGGTACATTCTGCGGCTTTTTTGCGTTCTGCACTCCCCGTTCATGAACAGAAATACGATCAAATAGAAGGAGTGTCCATTCATGCAAGGCAACAAGCAAAACAATGCTCCAAGCAGCATTGGTAATCAACCGGGATTAAGAAAGACCTTTAAAGCACGGCATTTAACAATGATCGCCCTAGGCGGATCGATTGGAACAGGACTGTTTCTGGCCAGTGGCGGTGCTATCGCCTCATCTGGACCCGGCGGTGCTCTGCTAGCCTTTTCGGCTGTCGGTATTATGGTTTACTTTTTAATGACAAGTCTCGGGGAGCTGGCAACCTATTTACCGGACTCCGGGTCCTTCAGTACTTACGGAACCCGCTTTGTGAGTCCTGCCTTCGGCTTCGCCATCGGCTGGAACTTCTGGTATAACTGGGCCGTTACTATTGCTGCTGAGCTGGCAGCTGCCACTGTAATTATTAAATATTGGTTCCCGGACAGTCCATCATTCATATGGAGTCTAGTGTTCCTGCTGCTTATGTTTGGCCTCAACTTCCTGTCTGCACGAGGATACGGTGAGTCGGAGTATTGGTTCGCTATTATCAAAATTATTACCGTAATTGTCTTTCTGGTTGTCGGAGTGCTGATGATCTTCGGAATCATGGGTGGTAAATCCGTAGGCTTCAGTAACTTCACATTGGGAGGCAGTTCCTTCCATGGAGGCTTCTTCGCCTTTGTTGGTGTCTTTATGGCTGCCGGGTTCTCCTTCCAAGGGACCGAATTGGTCGGGGTCGCCGCTGGTGAGAGTGAGAATCCTCGCCGCAATGTTCCCATCGCTATACGTCAGGTTTTCTGGCGCATCTTAGTTTTTTACATCTTGGCCATTTTTGTAATCGGCATGTTGATTCCTTACACGAATCCCGATCTGCTGCAAGGCGGTGTTGATGCCATCGGGGTAAGCCCGTTCACGATCGTATTCAACAAAGCCGGTCTGGCTATCGCAGCATCTGTAATGAATGCCGTAATTCTTAGTTCTGTATTATCGGCCGGTAACTCCGGGATGTATGCTTCCACACGGGTTCTCTATGCTATGGCTAAAGATGGTATGGCACCGAAAGCTTTAGGTAAGCTTAATAGCCGCGGCGTTCCTGTTGGAGCCTTATTAGTAACAACTGCTGTAGGGATGCTGGCGTTCCTTGCCTCGTTCTTCGGAGATGGAGCTGTCTACAACTGGTTGCTGAATGCATCCGGCATGTGCGGGTTCATCAACTGGTTAGGAATTGCGGTCTGTCACTATCGCTTCCGTAAAGCATTTGTAGCGCAGGGGCATTCACTCTCTGAACTCCCATACCGCGCCAAATGGTTTCCGTTTGGACCGATCTTCGCCTTTGTACTATGTCTGATTGCCGTATTCGGCCAGAATCTCGGAGCCTTCACCGGGGATTCTATTGACTGGTATGGCATCCTTGTCTCTTACATCAGCCTGCCGTTGTTTATGTTAATCTGGTTTGGCTATCGTTGGTTCAGAAAAAGCAGTATTGTTCCATTAGATCAATGCGATTTAAGTACAAACGTCGACTAGATTTCTATATAAGATGAACTTATGATATTAACTTAAGGCTCTATAGTCATACGACAAACAGGGGGTATCCCAGCAGCCAGTGGTATGGCTATGGGATACCCCCTCTATGTTTATATGGCATTATTTCCAGGTTACATATACTTTGAGGTCACCCGTATTGTCAAACGCGGAAGTGGTATAGGATAAATTATCCAAGCCAATTTCATAAAGCTTCTTGAGGTCGTTCTTCAGCAATACTTTGTTTCCCCGATACCGGAAAAGGACTGAATCTTCCCCCGAATTAACCGCTTCCTTAGCCAATGTTAAAATCCCCGCTGCGGAAGTGACTACCTTCGTTTCATCATATAATGCATAATTAAGCTGCTGTTGCAGATTTAGATAGAAGTTCTTCTTCTCTCCGCCATTCTTTATAAGCTCAGACAGTGTTAGATGATAGGCCACCGATGCTGCAGGGTAAGGTTTGTTCCAGGTATGGTCTGCCCTCATCTGGTTATCAGTGCGCAAGTAGTATGCTGTGCTGACTGCACCTGCCTGATCCGGTGAAGGATCATCCCAGGTGGTATCCAAGTGATACCACCGTCCATCCAGCTGTACCAGATTCCAAGCATGGGATTGACTCCGGCCTCCCTCCGGTCGAGCTGTTCCTTCCACAATCCTGTTGTTAATCCCTGCTTCCTTTAGCATCTTATAAGTCAAAAGCGAATAGCCCTGGCATACGGCGCTCCCGCTCTGCAGACCTTCATAAGCCGTATACTTGCGGTACGAGTTATCATATTTCAAATGAAGAACTACCCAGTCGTGAATAACCCTTACTTTCTCATGATTATTCATTCCCGGTTTTATAATCTTACTAAGAGCAGCCTTAACTTCCTTAGTAACATAAGCAGTCTGCTGTAAGTTCTCCAAATATTTGATTTCTACCGTAACCTTCGCTGATCGGCTGCTGCCCCGGTACGAGAAAGCATAACTGTCTACTATATAATGCAGGTAATTATCACTTTCCATACTCTTGTCTATGGCTGACTGAACCTGTGATTTCAGATTCGAAGTGTTGCCTTCAAAGGTAAACATAATCGTCTCATTACGGTTGTTCATGGCATGGGTCAGCTTCCCAGTCATTTCACTTATAGAGTGCAGAGTTACCGAACTTGCAGAAGCCGAAGCATAAGCGTAATCCCAGCCCCAGTACAGAGTCGGTGGGATAGCAGCTGCGAATAGTACTCCACTAAGTATGCCCTTAACCAGCGATAAGCGTATCTTCCTCATATATAAATTCCTCCTGCTGATTACTAAGTAAGAGATGATGTTCACAAATTATTGTCCTTTGTACCTTAATATTAATATCGGTCCATCAGCTTAGCTACATAAATATCTTTAATTTTCAAGATCTTTTATTCGGCCTTTAGAAGGAATTCTGACTCTTTCTCGAAATCAGTGCTTGACTTCCTGTTTATGTGACTGTACCGGGACCGATTTCCATCTAACTACGCCTGATGTTTCACCGGGTTTGGGGCAACTACGCCCTACAGGTAGACGAATCCGAGTTACGGACCAGTCCCTCGACGATTAGAGGGGAAAATGCCCGCTAATACCGACCGAAAGGCAATTAATTTGAGAGTATAGGGAAATTATCCCTATAATCTTACACATATCGCTTCAAAGAGAAATATCCTCAAAATTAGCGGACGAAATTCCATCTAATTGGCCAAACAGGGTGCCGAATGCGGAAATAGAGGGAGAAAACCCCTCTGTTGGGCGTAAAGGATTTCAGTCCTTCTCGTCACTTGTCAAACACTTCATTTTCAATCCAACTATACAAAAAAGCTGCCTTACCAGTAATCATTCCACTGATAAAACAGCTCTACTATACTATTGATATTCTCATGAACCTATATTTATTCGCTAACAAGCCAGCCGATTTTAGCCAGCTTTTGGTAGTCCAGAGACCTATAGAGGTGTAACGATATAAGTCTCTCCAACCTTTGTTGAGAACTCTGTATCCTTCACTATCTTTATTTGTAAGCCGCTTGGTGTTTGCAGAATTACCGGGTAATCATAATGTACTTTGCATGAACGGCCGTGGGTTGAAGTCAATTCGGCCTGCACCAATCTGCCTTCATGCCACTCGATATCCACCGTAAATCCCCCTCGACCCACCAAGCCTTTGACCTTGCCCTTATTCCATTGCTTAGGCAAAGCCGGCAGAAGATGGAGACATCCCTGATGACTCTGAAGCAGCATCTCCGCAATTCCTGCGGTCACCCCGAAGTTCCCATCGATTTGAAAAGGGGGGTGATTGCCGAACAAATTCGGTAAGCTGGCTGCAGATAGAATACGCTGAATACAGCCATAAGCACTTGTAGAATCCGTAAGTCTTGCATACAAGTTAAGCAGCCAAGCTGCACTCCAGCCGGTATGACCGCTGCCTGATTCCAACCGTTTCTGGAGGGACAACGATGCGGCTGCCGCCAGTTCCGGCGTTGCCTGTGGACTGATTACATGACCCGGATATAAATCATACAAATGGGAGACATGCCGATGCCCTGCTTCAGGTTCAGCGAAATCCTCATTCCACTCCCGTAACCGACCATCTGGGGCCATCCCCGGAAAAGCAAGCCTTTGTCTCTTCTGATCCAGCTCTTCCCAGAAATCATCATCGGTGCTCAAAATCTCAGCGGCTTTGATACAATGAGTAAATAGTTCGTTAATTAACGACATATCCATTGCTGAACCGGCAGATACACTGCAAGGGGTACCCTCTGATGTTAAAAATACACTCTCAGGTGAGGTGGAAAGCCCCGTAGTCAATAATCCATCCGGACGTTCTACTAACCAATCCAAGCAGAACAAAGCTGCTCCCTTTAACAAAGGATAAGCCTTATCCCGCAAATAATCCTGATCCGGGCGAAAAGCATACCGTTCCCATAAGTGTCTGGACAGCCATACTCCCCCCATCGGCCAAAAAGCCCACATGGCCTTGCCGTCTGACGGAGAGGACATCCGCCACAGGTCGGTGTTGTGATGAACCGCCCAGCCGCGGGCGCCATAATGCACGGCAGCCGTTCGGCTACCTGTAATACTGAGCTCAGAGATTAAATCCAGAAGCGGCTCGTGACATTCTCCCAGCCCGCAGATCTCAGCCGGCCAGTAGTTCATTTCCGTATTAATATTTGTCGTGTAATTGCTGTTCCAAGGGGGCTGAAGATGGGGATTCCAGATTCCCTGCAGGTTAAGCGCCTGAGTCCCCGGTCTGGAGCCAGCAATCATCAGATAACGTCCGTAATGAAACAATAATGCCTCTAGGCTCGGGTCATCCGAACCGGCTTTATATCGCTCCAGCCTTAGATTGGTCGGCAGGCTTTCACTTTGTCCCGTCGCTGTACCCGTATCATCTAGCTCCAGCTCAACCCGCTGAAACAAGGCTTGATGATCTGCGATATGCCGTTTCCGCAGCTCGGTATATTCGGCAGGAGCGTTTAATAGCTGATCCCGGCAAAGGGCTGACGGAAGAATTCCTCCCGATCCCGGCATCACACCGAAGCCTTCATAGTCTGTAGCTGCTGCCAATAAGAAGGTTACAGAACGTGCTCCAGTAATAATGATGCGCCCTTCCTCAACAACGAGTGTTCCGCTCTCCAAGCGGGCTTCCAGAAGGGTTGCAAATCGTAATCCACGGTCCGTCTCATATAAAACAGCTCTCGGGTGGTCGCCGATATAGTTATCAGCGACATGTGAAGGAGCACGGCCTGTCATCAGGAGATGTGTGCCACTGTTATTTACACTGCCGGGATGCAAGGATGACAATTCGGCAGTAAGGACAGGCAGAACTTCCTGCTCTGAACGGATATGTAAGACCAATACCCCGTCAGGTCTACTTATGAAAGCTTCCCGCTCTATTTGCATTCCAGCTATTTCATATCGTGTTGAGACGATTGCTGTATCCAAATCCAGCTCCCGATGATAGCTGCTTAATTCACATTCTTCTTTCTGGATCGAAATTCGCAGATCTCCGAGAGGCTGATAAGATTCCGTTCTTCTGCCGAGCATTTCTGCCTCAATTAAAGCCTCAGCTCGGCTGTAATTGCCTTCCGCAACAAGCTTTCTGGCCGGATCCAAATGCCGTAAGGCCTCATAATTCGCTGTATCCCGTGGAAATCCCGACCATAACGTATCCTCGTTAAGTTGAATAACCTCATGGCTCACTCCGCCGAAAACCATACCCCCGAGACGACCATTACCTAACGGCAGCGCTTCTTCCCAAACTTCAGCCGGTCTGTCATACCTCAGCAGCTTGCTTCTACTTTTGACCTTACCTAACATACTTACACCTCCAGGCTTATAAACGAAAAATTAGCGGGAGGCCCGGGCTTTCGCTCGAACTTCCCGCTAATCATAACATTTAACTCTCTTTAATTATTCAGTCCACAGTTTCACACGCTCTTTAACCAGTTCTTCACGCAGATCTTCTGCTTTTTCTACGCCAGCTTTCTCCAGGTCAGCCATATAAGCATCCCAAATTTTATCGAATTCTGCTGGTTTAGAAAGAATAGCTTCTGGAATACGTTTCCACGTAATATCTTTCAGCTTGTTGTCCAGTACAACAATATCGCTTTCTCCAGGAACTGGAATGTTCCAAGCCGCACCCCAAGGTTTAACTTTGAATTCATCTTCTTTAGGGAACAGGCCTCTCCATGTATCAACCTTGTAAGCCGCTAGAGTTTCTTTCTCAACAGCATTGAATTGGGAACTAATTTGTTCAGGGAATTTTGTTGTGTAGTAGTTGTCAGTAGAATCTTTAACACCGTCACCATAGTGAACAGACAACAAATTGTAAAGGCCGACACCTGTTTCTTTAGCGTAGTTTGTTGCATCATTAACGATACGATTGTTAACATCTTCAGGAATTACACGTTTGCCGTTCTCAACCTTATACTGTTTACCTTCAATACCCCAGTTCAGCAGAACCTGTCCTTCATCGGAAGCAAGGTAATCCAAGAACTTGATGGCACGAATTGGATCTTCACAATCTGTAGTGATACCCACACCGTTTCCAGCCATGAAGCCTGTAGGCCAGAAAGATGTTTCTTTGTATTCTTCAGACAGGGTTACAGGATAGTGTCCATAACCTTGATCGAATTTACCAGCAGTTTTAAGTGCTTTTTCTCCATCGCCATAAGACCAGTCTTGGTCAATCAAGCCAATTACACGACCTGTAGCAATTTTAGATTTGTATTGGTCAGTCTTTTGTACGAAACTTTCTGGATCCAACAAACCAATATCATTCATGTGGTTCAACCAGCGGAAATATTCTTTCTCTGCAGGACGACGGAAGTGATAAGTTACTTCCGTAGTATCCACATCGATTGCATATTCTCCATCATCTGGGGAACCTGTAGTTGTGAAGGCTGGGTTAGTAACGGTGATATACATCATCCAGTCATCAGCGTTCAGGGTCAATCCGATGTTTTTATTTCCATTCTCATCTGTAGGATGTTTGTCCAGATAAGATTTGATTACGTTCTCATAATCTTTAACCGTTTTAATTGGTGGGTAGCCTGCTTCTTTTACTGCACGGTGCTGAAGTTCAAAACCGCCGCCTGCATTAAAGTATTGGTGATCTACTGCTGAATAAGTAGGGATAGCATAGATCGCTTTATCTTCATTGCTGTAACGGGCACGTTTCAAGTTCTCTTCGCCAAGTACCTTTTTAATATTAGGAGCATATTTATCAATCAGTTCTGTAAGATCAACCATTGCACCTGCATCTACCATCTTGGAGATATCGGCCTTTGCACTGATAAGGTCAGGATATTCACCACTTGATGCAATTAGTGCAACCTTTTGAGCAGGATCTCCTACAGCAAATTCAGCATCTAGAGTTACGCCAGTTTTTTCTGTGATCACTTTACCTGTCTCATCTTGCATTCCTGTCCAGTTCGGACTTGGATCTGCACTAAAGAACGAGAATGTAAGCGGTGTCAGATCTTCTTTTTCCGTATTGGTGCCGCTGTTCGCAGTGTTCTTGTTAGTATCCGTTGTATTTCCTGTGTTCGCGGCATTATTTCCTCCACAACCCGCCAACATACTGAGCATTAATGTAGAAACCAAAAGCCATGCCGAAGCTTTAGTCTTACTGCTTCTCTTGCTTGACATAATGTAAACCCTCCTCGATTGATCTATCTATTGTATAACAGGAACTCCTGTAGATACCCTATGGCGGCTATCCGCAGAAGAAATTACCACGGATAGCCTTGATTAAAAATTAGCTTTTTACTGCTCCAAGTGTCATACCTTTAACGAAGTAATTCTGCAGGAAAGGATAAACGATCAAGATAGGGACTGTGACGACAATGGTAATCGCCATTTTGATCGATTCTGGTGATACCTGATTCGTTGCAGCGGATACAATTTTGGAACGATAGTCTCCACCATTACCTGTTGTGGTGCTCTGGAGCACCTTCATCAGTTCAAACTGCAATGTCGTTAATGCTTCATTAGAACCGTTATACAAGTAGGTATCAAACCATGCATTCCATTGCCCTACAGCAAGGAATAATGCAATGGTAGCCAGTGCCGGCTTGGCCAGCGGCAGGATGACCCGCCAGTAAATGGTGAAATCATTGGCTCCATCCAGCTTTGCAGATTCCTGAAGCGCATAAGGGATACCATCGATAAAGGAACGAATAACGAATACGTTAAAAGCACTAACCGCGCCTGGAAGAATATAGACAGCGAAGGTATTCATCAAGTGCAAATCTCGCATCAGCATGTAGGTTGGGATTAATCCGCCAGAAACATACATAGTCAGTGCCAAAAATGTGGAAACAAATTTACGGCCCTGAAAATCTACACGGGCAATGGTAAACGCCAGCATGGAGGCGGTCAGTAAACCAAGCAATGTTCCGAGTATTGTACGCAAGGCTGAAATTTTGAAGCCGGTAATCAAACCGCTGAAGGAAAAGATTTTAACGTAGTTATCCCAAGTAAACTTCCGGGGGATAATCGTGATTCCGCCACGTACGCTATCTATTGAATCATTCAATGAAATGGCAAGTACATTGAGGAACGGATAAACCGTCACTACAACAACGAACGTTACGACAAAATAAATGATGATATCAAAAATCCGGTCGGACCATGACTTACGGCTGGCGAATGTAGAGCTATCCATAACCGCGCCCCCTTTCTAGAGAAGACTTTCTTTAGTAGTACGTTTGAAGATTCCGTTGACGGTGAACAACAGGATTACACTGATTACAGAGTTGAATATATTAATCGCAGTACCGAAAGAATAACGTCCCATGCCCAGACCGTATTTCAAAGAATAGAGGTCAAGCACTTGAGAGTAATCGGTCACTAGGTTATTTCCTAACAAAAATTGCTTCTCGAAACCAATGTTAAGTAGGTTACCGATAGACATGATGAGCAGCACGATAATGGTCGGGCGAATACCTGGCAATGTAATATGCCATACCTGCCGCAACCGGCTGGCGCCATCCACACGAGCAGCTTCATAAAGCTCCGGTCCGATCCCCGCAATGGCCGCCAGATATATAATCGCGTTCCATCCGGTTTCTTTCCACACATCCGATAAAGTAACAATTCCCCAGAAGAGGTGGCCTTGTGCCATAAACTGGATTGGCGTTTCAATAAAACCTAAACCTACTAAGATATCGTTGATCAATCCGTTGTCACCGGATAGCATTTTAGTTACAATACCTGCTGCTACTACCCACGATACAAAGTGAGGCAGATACGAAATCGTCTGCGCGAATCTTTTGAAAAATCCTAATCTTACCTCATTCAGTAAAATAGCAAACGTGATCGGAAATATAAATCCTGCTACGAGACCCATACCACTCATCACTAAGGTGTTGCGTAAGGCAAGGAAAAACGTTTCATCCGTGAAGAGTGTTTTGAAATGTTCGAATCCGACCCACTCCTGCTCGAAGAACCCCTTTGCCGGCTTGTACTTCTGAAAAGCCATTGTCCATCCCCATAGCGGAAGATAACTAAACACAAACACCCAAATGACGAAGGGAATTGACATCATCCATAAGTACTTTTGATTTTTTAAGGTTTTCCAAGTCCGTCCTGAAGACGACTTTTTGGTAGGTAAATCCTGCAAATTTGTTGCCGCTTTCATAAAGCCCCCTCCTCTCTATGTCCTAATTTTAAGGTTCTGAAAGCGATTCCAGTACCCTACAAATTTGACATGAAATCAGATGAAAATTAGAGATTTTGAATGGGGGGAACAGCTGGGGCAGTCGCTGCAAGAAATATTTGGACTTCCGATCGCTGTTATCCTTGAATTTCCTGATTTGAACCGCTCTTTGCGGTAAAAATCCGAGGATAAAGGCGAACGCTGCGCTTCTCCAGCTCCAAAATTTCTCTACGCTCCTTTTTCAGCTGGGTTGAGAAGTTGAATAAAAGCTCAAAAAGGGCTGTTCCATAAGTATAATTTTCTACGAATGGGATTGTTCTTTTGTTTTTAGAAACCGTAAAACGACAGCAGAGCAGCAATTCTCCTGTTACTGGAGGATTGCTGCTCTGCGTTTTTGGTCATTGGCTGCTTGCTTCAGTAGACTATGGGCAAGCGAATGCCACCCGACTTCAACCGTCACTTTCTCCGTGCCGCGAAGCAGAAATCGCCTGGAAGCCCCGGTTGTTTTTCAGTTACCCAAACAAACTTTCAGGTTCTGTTGTTCGGAGACGGTTAAGGCGTAACCTTAATTTACGACACGAACGAGGTGATTTTCTGGAATATCCTCTTCCAGATCCATTGGCAAGCAAAGTTGGTCCATGGTATATTAAATGTACAAAAGAAACCTCTCCTTTAAAATGGTTGTGTGGTAACTCCACTTTACCAAGGAGCGGTTTCTTTTTGTAGTTTTTTAAGAGGATTGTAGACACTTTTCCCGCTAAAACAGCGGAGAGGACGGACTGATTGTGAAAAAGCGGCAGCGTTCGCCCGAAAGTTTTCCGAAGGAAAACTAGCTTCGAAAGCATATTCTGTCTCCGGATTTTTACCGCTAAGGAAAATAAATAAAATCTGGAGACCACAGCGATTGTAACAACGGTCCGTTCGCGGAGCGTCCTCACAAGCATAATCGTCTATCCGAATCCAAAAAAAAGAACTGCCCCAAGTAGCCACTTTATGGCTTTTGGGACAGCCTCTTTTTCGTATCCAATTTCATAGTTATGTGCTCTTGCGATAAGAGGTTGGAGAAACCCCGACATATTTACGAAATTTAGCGTTAAAATAATCTGGATTCATATAACCAACCTTCTCTGCCACCTCGTACACCTTCATTCCTTGGGTCAAAAACTGCTTGGCCTTCTCAATTCTGACCTTATCAACATAGGTATTGAAATACTCTCCTGTGGTGCTCTTGAACATTTTCCCCAGATAAGCGCTGTTGTAATTGAACAATTCGGATAAAGTCTCCAGCTTCAGGTTCTCGTTATACCGACGCTGAATAAGCTCTGTAATTTTCTTAATCTCATTTCCCCGTCCGCCAATATTCATTTGACCCGCTATTTCTTCCAAAAAAGCAATGGCCTGCTCCTGCAAATCGCTCAGATAATAACTATGGTACAGCTCCCCTATCGGAGGGGTGTGATCTGCTGCATAGCTGCGAATTTCCGGGTAGGCTGGCTCCAGACGGGCCAGAACAGTGCTCAACAGACGGACAAAGGTCTCCTTGATCCGCCCTTCATCCGAATTCTCAGCCATCAGTTCCTGAACCTTTTCCTTTACCAAAGTTTCAATAACAGCAGTGCTCCCTGTCTCTACCGCCAGCAGCAGACGGGTTTCGGCATTTTCGCTAACCTCTTTAGGTTGCTCAATCACATCTTTACGTAGATCTGAAAGGGGTGTGGAGTCAGGGCTAATTATTGTATTTTTCCGGAAGAAAAAAGCCCGATTCAACAACTCCTGAGCCGCAGTGTAGGAAACAAAAGAAGCTTCCGCCTGGGACACAGCCCCTCCTGCAGCTACGTTGAACTTGTAGTTCTCCTTGATCAAGAGTGCTGCGAGTTCCCCGTATAATTCTAATCTGTCAGACTCCTGCAGCAGCGGCCTTTTTAACAAACCTCCCATATACGGCGGTATGTTGAAGAAAAATCCTGTTTCCTTTTTCAAAAAGTGCTGCTCCAGGATCGCCCTGATCCCCGCGGTCTGCTCCTCCGTGGCGTTTCCCGTTTCCAGTAGCTCAATCAGAACAACTTCACAGCTTCCAGAATCCAAACCAAGAGCCGATGTATACTTCTTAAGGTCCGACTCCCCTTCTGCTGGTACTAGTAACGATCGAAGCATGGCCTCTCGGTTTCTGGCCGGTTCATCCTCATACCAGCGGCTGTATCGATCCTCCTGCGCGATTGCCTCCCGAAGCTGCTCTAGATAGGAGATCATCTCATCTTCATCCACTGGCTTCAATAGATATCCGTCCACTCGATGGACTATAGCTTTTTTGGCATAATCAAAATCGGCATGTCCACTTAAAATAAGCACATGACATCCTGAGCCTTCTTTACGAAGCTCACCAATCAACTCTAAGCCGTCCATACCCGGCATACGAATATCCACTACCATCAGTTCTGGGTAATAGGTATGATATTTCTCCAAAGCCTGTAAACCATTAGCCGCAGTAGCCACTACTGTAAATCCATGTTTTTCCCAAGGAATTAGTGTTCGCAGCCCTTCGCGCAGCTTCGGCTCATCATCAACAATCAGTACCTTGATCATATATTCCCCTCCTCCATCGGGATACGGAAGGTGATATGCGTACCATCATTTCCATAGCTGTCGATGTTCAGTCCGTATTGTTCACCGTAGGATAACTTCAACCGGTCATGGACATTCCGTAGTCCAATTCGGTCACCTTCCTCTTCCTGTTTATTCAAGGTTGTTCTTACCTGTTCAAGTCGTTCCTGGGTAATACCGACACCGTTGTCTCGGATGGTGAAATGGGCATGTCCTTCGATTTTTTGTATATCCACCGTTACAAAAGCTCCTTCCATTTTGTTGTCCAGCCCATGGATGACTGCATTCTCGACCAGAGGCTGTATAATTAACGGCGGCATATAGAGACTCTCTGTTGCAGGGTCTACATTAAATTGATATTGAAGCCGCTCTTCATAACGAAATTGCTGAATATCTAAATAACAGCGAACCATTTCAAGCTCTTGTTTCAACGGAATCTTGCTCTTGCCTACTTCCAGATTACTGCGCATCATTTTCCCAAGCAGACGGACTACACGAGCAATCTCCGTCTGTCCATTCATGTGGGCCTCCATTCGGATGGACTCCAATGCATTGAATAGGAAGTGGGGATTAATCTGGCTGGCCAGCATTTTAAAGCGAATATCGTTCTGCTTCTGCTCCAAAAGGATATTCTGATTGTTAGACTTCTGAACTTCATACATCAAATCATTGATACTACGTACCATGGAATTGAATTGACGGGCAAGCAGCCCAATTTCATCTTTGCCATCGATTTTCAGCGTCGTATCGAAATCACCCGCTCCAACACGGTTGATATGTTTGCTGAGTCTTAACAAACGTCTTGAAAATAACGTTGAAAAACTAAATACCAATAAGAAGGCCAATATAACACTTATTATAATTACCATCAGCGCAAGCCGGATAATCTGGTTAGGTTCTTTTACAATACTTTCTATTGAGAAAACGGAGATAATCCGCAGACTGTTCCGGCTCGACTCCGGTGTTAATTCCTCAATTAGTATTTTGGAATTTTTGCCGTCTACCTTTGCTTCATAACTGCCGTTTCCCTGACCCAGAATTTCGTTATCAAATGAAATGTCGGCCAGCTTTTTCCCGGTCAGTTCCTTGCGGTTAGCCGCTATAATATTATTCTGATCATCTACGATAAACGTCTCGAAGGATTCCTGATTCAGGATGGACCGTAGTTGAGCGCTGTTCACGTTGATTACTAGAAGGCCCGTTTTATTGTAGCCCTCCAGCTCGATTTTACGGGTAAGACTCAGGTATTTGAGGTGATCACGCTCATCCTCAATATACTCCCATCCGACCATGCTGTCTGACATCTGACCCCTCTGGAACCATTCACTTGCCTTGATCTCTTCAGAAGGGTTCAATAGCTCCCAGTTGTTCAGCAGTGTTTTATTATCAAGGTACAACCGTATATTGGATACTTCTTTATATAGTCTTAAGTACTCGCGTATATCAGGATAATCCTGATAAGCCTGAACTACATCATATATACTTTCAAATCGACGGACCGCCAATCTCTTCAACCTGGCATCGTTCGACAGGCGATACGAAATATCCTGGGATACGCCGATTACTTCTTCGGTTCTTTTTTTGACCCGGTCCACGTTGATGGATGCCTGCTCAATAGCATTTTCGAACGCCATGGATCTCATTTCCAGTGTTAAATAGGCGCCAACGATCGATACGGGCAGCATCGTAATGAGCAGAAATGAAAGCAGCAGCTTATTACGTATTTTGATATCATTTAGCAGTTTGACTCCCCAGTGAAACATGGTGCTCCGCCCTCCCCAAAACAATCATTACGCAGTAGATGGTGTGTGACTGCAGATACACCCTAGAATAACAGAAGAAACATAAATACTACAATTGTGTACATTTACCGTTTATAATTTCTATAAATCTTATTATGTTTAGGCAAACAGCCCTCCGCTGATAGCGGAAGGCTGTTTTTATGAATCCAAGACAACAGCTCTTTTTATTTACGGTAAGCTGCCAGTTTTTTATTCAACTCACGAGTGGCTCCATATACTTCCTGATATAAGCTAAACAGCTCATTGTAGAGGGTCGCCTGCTCCGGATTCGGTGTATACCGTCCAGCCTGGCGAATGAAGGCATCGGCACATTCTCCAAGAGAAGAGAACCAGCCGCTGCCATATGCTGCAAGCATAGCCGCACCCATCGCCGGGCCTTGCTCACTTTCGAGCTTCACAATAGACGCATTAAAGATATCAGCCTGCATTTGCAACCAGGCTTCATTCTTGGCGCCTCCACCGATGGCTACGATCTCGGTGATCTCTTTACCGGATTCACGCACGATTTCAATGGACTCACGTAGTGAGAAGGTGATTCCCTCTAATACTGCACGGGCAAAGTGGGACTGAGTATGTCCTGAATCCATACCAATAAAGCTCCCGCGGATATCTGCGTCCGGATGCGGTGTGCGCTCACCAACAATATAAGGTGTGAACAATAGCCCCGCGCTTCCGGCAGGAATAGAATCCACGCCATTCAGCAATTCATCAAAGCTCTTATCAGCAGCAAAGGTTTCCTTGAACCAGTTGAGACTGTGTCCAGCCGCAAGGGTAACACCCATAATGTAATAGGCATCCTTCTCTCCGTGATTGAAGAAGTGAACTTTACCTTCCAGATTCAAATCCTTATTGGTCTCATAAGACAATACTACTCCTGAGGTTCCAATACTGCACATCGTTCTACCTTCACCCAGTATCCCTGCTCCAAGCGCTCCGCATGCATTATCCGCACCGCCCGCAAATACTTGGGTCGTTGGCAGCAGACCGGAGACTTCAGCAATTTCAGGCAATAAAGTGCCTGTTGATTCAAATGACTCCACAAGTCTCGGGAAGAGAGATATCGGCAAATTGAAGGCTGCCGCAATTTCGGCACTCCATTGTTTGGATCCTACATCGAGCAGAAGTGTTCCTGCAGCATCCGAATAATCCATAGCATAATCACCCGTTAGACGATAGCGCACATAATCCTTAGGCAGCAGGAATTGATAAGCCTGGGACAGCAGTTCGGGCTCATTCTCCTGCACCCAAAGGATCTTAGGTAGTGTAAAGCCTTCTAACGCACGGTTTCTAGCGATTTCCAGCAGCTTCGGACCGAGGGTGCTCTCAATTCTGCGGCATTGAGCAGTAGTACGGGTATCATTCCATAACATAGCTGGACGCAATACTGTACCTTCACTATCAACTAATACAAGCCCATGCATTTGCCCTGAAAAGCTGATTCCGTCGATCATGGAAGCCTCTATTCCTGTACCTTCCATTAAGCGGCGAAGGCTGGTAAGTGTACCCTTAACCCAATCCTCAGGGTTCTGCTCGCTCCATCCCGGCTGCGGTCTGCTCAGCGGGTAAGCTTCCGAATGCTCGCCGATGACTGTTCCCTTCTGGTCTACGAGAACCGACTTCACAGCACTGGTGCCTAGATCAATACCAATTACATATTTCATATATTATCCTCCTATAAGTTCGGTCAGCCCTTCGAAAGCATACATGTAGAAAAAGGGGCTGCCGAAGAATGCTTTCTTCAGCAACCCCCGTTGCAATGACTTACGATCAAGCTTTGTACCTTTGGTCTATACTTGTTCTACTATTCAGCCAAAATGTATTGGTTCAACGTAGCTTTCAAGTACTCTTGACGACCGGATTGGTTAGCACGCGGATTCTCATTGTTCAGTGCATACTCGGACAAAGAAGCCAGAGTTGCTTTACCGGACACGATATCAGCGCCAACACCTTCAGTGAAGCTGCTGTAGCGTTTGTCGATGAAGTTCTCAAATACACGATCTTCAATCAGTTTAGCGGCTACTTTCAAGCCCTTAGCATAAGTGTCCATGCCGGCGATGTGCGCCAGGAACAAATCATCAGGCTCGAAGGAAGGACGGCGTACTTTAGCATCAAAGTTGATTCCGCCTTTGCCAAGTCCACCGTTCTTCAGTACTTCGTACAGAGTCAGTGTGGAATCATATAGGTTAACCGGGAACTCATCTGTATCCCAACCCAGCAATGGATCGCCTTGGTTCGCATCCAGTGATCCCAGCATGCCGTTAATGCGGGCTACACGAAGCTCATGCTCAAAAGTATGGCCTGCAAGCGTAGCGTGGTTAGCTTCAAGATTCAGCTTAAAGTGCTTGTCAAGGTTGTATTTTTGCAAGAACGCAATCGTTGTAGCTGCATCGAAATCATATTGGTGTTTTGTTGGCTCTTTTGGTTTTGGCTCGATCAGGAATTGTCCTTCAAAACCGATTTCCTTCGCATAGTCAACAGCCATTGTGAACAGACGGGCAATGTTGTCAAGCTCAAGTCCCATATCCGTATTGAGCAGTGTTTCGTAACCTTCACGACCGCCCCAGAATACATAGTTCTCAGATCCAAGCAGCTTACCTACTTCAAGACCTTTCTTCACTTGAGCAGCAGCATGAGCAAATACATCTGCGTTGCAAGCTGATCCTGCACCGTGCACATAACGCGGATTAGTGAACATGTTAGCTGTATTCCACAGCAATTTCTTGCCGGAAGTTTTCATGCCTTGACCTAATAGATCAACGATTGTATCAATGTTGCTATGGAATTCACGCAGGCTTTCGCCTTCAGGTGCGATATCTAAATCGTGGAAGCAGTAGTAAGGAAGGTTCATCTTATCCAAGAATTCAAAAGTAGCTTCAACGCGTGCCTTTGCTTTGTCCATTCCAGTAAGGTGATTCCAGCCGCGAATTGCAGTTTCAGCACCGAACGGGTCAGAACCGCCAGCTGTTAATGTATGCCAGTAAGCCATCGCAAAACGAAGGTGCTCCTCCATTGATTTCCCTGCTACGATCTCTTCCGGATTATAGAATTTGAATGCAAAAGGGTTGGTAGAGCGACTTCCCTCATAAGAAATCTTACCTACTGTTTCAAAATAAGCCATTATAAAATCCTCCTCATATTGTGCTTTGCTCGCAAGCGTTTACAAACTCATATTAACACATCGCAAAGACTTTGTATATTGGTTAAACAAAGTTTTTTTATTCTCGCAAATCGTGCTTTTTTTACAATGAACCCATGTTATGATGACCCTAAAGCGGAGTTTTCAATCCTTGAATATTCCGAAAAAGGGATCGCGATCCTGTTGCAATTTACAGCACATGGCTCTAGACTAAGTGGCGTAGAACTAAATGAGAACGTTCCCAGAAGGAAGTGTAATTCGTGAAAGTTACCGGTGACCAGGCACTGGTCAAAAAAATTAATAAATCCATTATCCTCCACATGATTCGAAAGCACTCCCCCCTCTCAAGGGCAAGGGTATCGGAAATGACAGGACTAAATAAAGCAACTGTATCCAACCTTGTTGCCGAGCTGTGCCAGCAAGAACTGGTTATTGAAGCCGGCCCGGGAGAGTCCAGCGGAGGTCGTAAACCATTAATCCTGCATTTCAATGCGATGGCCGGCAGTGTTATCGGCATAGAGTTGCGTGTAAAACAGCTGACTGCTGTCCTCTGTGATCTCGGTGGAAATGTACTGGGTGAACGTGATTACACCTTGAACCATCACGACCTGCCGTATGTTCTGGAAGAGATACATAAGATAATCTCTGAGCTGATGGCTTCAGCTCCCGTAACACCATATGGCATTGTGGGAATTGGTGTAGGTGTTCCCGGTATGGTAGATGAGAATGGAGTCGTCCTATTTGCACCCAATCTAGGTTGGGAAATGGTGAATCTGCGAGGAATGCTCGAATCCTCCTTCTCGGTTCCCGTTACGATCGATAATGAAGCGAATGCTGGAGCTCAAGGTGAGCTGAACTTTGGCGCGGCGAGGGATGTGCGGCATCTTCTATACGTCAGTGCAGGGTCAGGTATCGGCTCAGGGATCATCATCGGGGGGGAATTGTATAAGGGCGCACGCGGGTATGCGGGAGAGACGGGGCATATGTCTATCGAAGCCGACGGCAGGCTATGCAGCTGCGGAAGCCGCGGATGTTGGGAATTGTATGCCTCGGAGAAAACGTATGATAACGCGGATATCGATCTGCCGGCGCGAACTACGCCGGAGCTTGTGCGTTATGCGTCTCAGGGGCAGGAGGATGCTCTGCGCCATTTTGCAAAAGTGGGTGAATATCTCGGTATCGGCATAACCAATCTGATCAACAGCTTCAATCCCGAGGTTATTGTCATTGGCGGAGCACTGTCAGAGGCTGAAGAATGGCTGGGTGAACCGCTGCGCAAGGTGGTTGCGGAACGCACCCTGCCTTACCATAAGCAGCAGTTGGAGATTACTTTCTCCAAGCTGGGCAGCCGTGGCACTGTGATTGGTGCTGGATTCTCGGCGGTTATGCATTTCCTTGGGAATATCCGCGTCACCTTGTAACTAACGAGTGGTTAACAAATTGACGTAATATTGACGTATTTAGGGTGCTTCCAGGTGCAGATTAAGGGCTTTCAATCCTATATAATGAAGGTTATATTAGTGTGACATATGTCACCATAAAGCCTCTTTTGAAATGGAGTGATCGTCTATGACCTATGTTGATACGTCCGATATTTCAGCGCAAATGTTCATTGCTGTTCTTCTGTTTTTGCTGGTTATTGCACCGCTTATCAGCCTCGGCGTACTGCGTCTGTTCCAATCCAGGAAGAAATCCGGATTGACGCTTATTGGCCTAGGCATTGCGGTATATGTGATCTTTCAGATTAGTACGTTGTTCCTAGATACCTAGCCATCATCATTAGTACAAATAAATATGTCTCCAACAAACAAAAAGCAAGTTTCCTAAACCCCGGAAACTTGCTTTTTCTTGTTGTTTATTGAATTAATTACTCTGTCGCCAAAGCTTTGGCGAACTGAGTTTTGTTCATGCCTACAATTTTATACTCGCCAATTACGGTTATAGGCACAGCTCTCATACCCATATCCCATACCTGCTGTGCAAAATCATCATTCTGCTCGATGTTGCGTTCCTCGTAGGAAACGCCTTTCTCATTCAGGAAGCTCTTCACCTGACGGCAATGCGGACAATTGGTCGATGTGTACACAATTACATTTTCCATAGTATGATCTCCTCCCATAATTTAGCGGGAACTCCGCTTCTATACTTCTTTTCACAAGCTGATGATAGTAGTAAATGAATTTAAGTGTATTTCATACATCTATTTTGGTGGTTTAATCAGCTGTTTCTAACTTTAATTGTACTTTGTGCAACTACATAACTGCAAATCGCCGATAATAGCCCAAGTTCGCCCGAATAAGTGTATTAAGTACAATTAAACGAGAATTAGCTACTAAGTAAGTCTAAATAGCTGCACAAAATACACTTATCCGTATGAATTTGAGCTGCCGTTAAGTACAAATTATAGAATGACCGCGCTATGCTCTAAACTTTCAATATATTTCTCCGCATCAATAGCCGCCATACACCCGCTGCCTGCCGCAGTAATTGCTTGTTTATAACGTGTATCCTGAACATCACCGCAAGCGAATACGCCCGGAATATTAGTCTCTGAGGTACCTGGATTGGTTACGATATAGCCGTTCACATCCGTTGTGATCTGACCGCCTAAGAAAGCAGTGTTAGGATGATGTCCAATGGCAACGAACACACCGCTGGCTTCAATAATCTCTTCCTTACCGGTTTCATTATTTAGCACTCTCAGCCCGTTTACACCTTTATCGCCTGAAGTCACTTCCAGAGGAGTACGGTTAAGGCCCCAAGATACTTTGGCGTTGTCACGCACGCGATCCTGCATGATTTTGGAAGCGCGCAGTTCACCGCGACGGTGTACCAGAGTTACTTTTGAAGCAAAACGAGTCAGGAAACCCGCCTCTTCCAGCGCCGAATCCCCACCGCCGACAACCACAATCTCTTTGCCGCGGAAGAAAAATCCGTCACAAGTTGCGCAAGTACTCACACCGCGTCCGATATTATCCTGTTCACCGGGAATACCCAAGTATTTCGCCGTAGCTCCAGTGGATAGAATCAGTGTGTCCGTCTCCAGGACACCTATCCCTTCAATATTCAGCTTAAACGGACGTTCTCCGAGTTCTACACTATTCACCCAGCCCGTACGGAATTCTGCACCAAAACGCTCCGCCTGCTTACGCATATTGTCCATCAGATCCGGTCCCATAATGCCCTCAGGAAACCCCGGGAAATTCTCGACTTCTGTTGTAGTGGTTAGTTGTCCCCCCGGTTGAGGTCCCTCAATAACCAATGGCTTCAGATTCGCGCGAGCCAAATAAATGGCAGCAGTCAACCCGGCAGGACCCGTTCCCACAATAATTGATTTATACATGACTATATCCTCCTTATGGAGCTGTACGGCAGAGCGTCAGTCCTTATTTAAAATGATTACAATGTAGTATTTATTATGATAACAGAAAACGATTCTGTCAATATGCCAGACTCCTATTGCAGGAACTATTTTGTGAACAATTTAATTTTTAGAAATTTATATACTAGCGAAGCAGCCGCAGCCCATTCAAGATCACCAGAATAGTACTTCCTTCATGACCTATGACACCAAAAGGAAGCGCGATTCCCTGCAGGAAATTGCTCAATATGAGAACCGAGATGACACTTACCGCAAAAATCATATTTTGCTTCACAATTCTTTGGGTACGGCGAGCCAAGGATATCGTAGCTGCGATTTCCTCAATGTTATCGTTCATTAATACCACATCCGCAATTTCGAGCGCAGCACCGCTGCCCTTCATTCCCATTCCAATACCCACAGTAGCCGTGGCTAGAGCTGGCGCATCATTAACTCCGTCTCCTACCATGACCACATTACCATAGGTCTCACGCATCGCTTTGATATATCTAACCTTATCCTCCGGCAGGAGATCAGCATACACCAGATCTACTCCAGTCTTACGGGCGATTACCGCTGCAGTAGCAGCACGGTCTCCGGTCAGCATAGCTACTTTAATCCCCAATGCCTGCAGCTTTCGCACCGCTGCTTCTGCCTGAGGACGTACGGTGTCCTGCAGCGCAATCATGCCCGCAACTTTCTCACCCTCCATGATAATGGATACGGTCTTCCCTTCATCCTCCAACTGCTGACGAAGGGCTCTCCAATACTCAAGGATATGTGCCGGGCCTTCAACCGTTTCCGTGTCGAGGAAGTTGGTTTTCCCAATCCGCCAGTGCTGTCCATCGATTTGACCTTCAATCCCCCATCCGGTTAAGGACTTTGTCTCCTGTACCCCCCGAAGCACCAGACATTCATCCTCGGCTTTGCGTACAATGGCTTCCGCTAATGGATGCCGTGACATATTCTCAAGTGAGGCGCATATGATGAGCAGCTCATCCCGATCATACTCCCCGCCAGCAATGAAATCAGTAACTTGCGGGGCTCCCTCGGTAAGTGTACCTGTCTTGTCAAAGGCAACGATAGAGGTACGGGCCATATTTTCCAGATGGACACCGCCCTTGAATAAAATCCCTCTCCTTGCGCTTTTGGATATCGCGGACAGCATCGCTGGCATAATGGAGGAGACTAGGGCACATGGGGATGCAACAACGAGAAATACCATGGCTTTATAAAATGTGGTGCCCCAATTCCAATCCAGAAGTACAGGCGGCAGCAATACCAAAGCCAACGTGGTGGCCACTACCACCCGGGCGTAAATAGACTCCAGCCGTTTGATAAAGCGCTGCGAGTTCGGCACTTCCAATTCAGCCTCTTCTACCATCTTAATGATCTTTGCAAAAAGAGTGTTCTCTGCTGATTGGGTTACTTCAATATATAAGGGGCCTTCGCCATTAACTGTACCTGCAAAAACCTCATGACCGGCAAATTTGTCAACAGGGACCGACTCTCCGGTTATCGAGGCCTGATCCACGGATGATTCCCCGCGGTATACCTTGCCGTCTGCTGGAATCAATTCCCCCGGGCGAACCAGCAATAGATCTCCAAGGATCAATTGGTCAATCGTAATCTCATTCATAGCTCCATTCTCAATTCGCACCGCCGTTGCCGGCTTAAGGGCCATAAGTGAAGAGATATCCTTTTTACTGCGCTCCATCGTGTAGCTCTCAAGAGCCCCGCTTAAAGCAAATATAAAAATCAGCATCGCCCCTTCATTCCAGTAACCGATAGAAGCAGCTCCCAGTGCAGCAGCAATCATCAGCAGGTTCACATCAAGATCGCGATCTTTAATTAGTGTCTCTACACCTTCTTTGGCTTTGATCCATCCGCCTACGGTATAGGAGATCACATAGAGCAGAACAGATGCGATCTCGGACCATCCACCTGCAGCCCATGCTATGAGCATCAAAATCCCGCTGCCTATTGCGGCTTGCATTTCGGAATTGCTCATTACCGCCCGCACATCGAACTTTCGGCGGTTCGGTAATTGCGGTCGCTTTGAGCTTCGGAATAGGGTCTTACTCTGAGGTAAATGTTTGGATGTTGCTTGCATTATAAATCACCTTCCCTGATTAGAGTTATGGATCTTACATTTGCTAATTGAGAATGAGATCCATTATTAGGTCCCTTAAAATGACACATGCTGCCCCGGCTTAGCCGGGACAGCATGATAGATTTAGATTTAAATGATAACTTGAATGAGAATGATAATCATTGTTGCAACTGTGCAAATATATTTCCTTTGTGCAACTTATAACTATACTATACCACCTTAAACCTCATTGTAAACAGCTGGATAAGCCTAAAATACAAAAAAAAAGCAGCTGTCTAAGTTCGAAAGTGAACTTTGAAAGCTGCTTTACATAATTTAAAGTTCAAAATATTCCCGGTTCTAATAAGACTAAGCTTACTTAACAGCCCTTACCCCTTCGGTGTGTTCGAAGGTTTCCTGCCGGGTCATCCAGGTTAGGCAGGCCGCTCTCAGCAGCGCTTCGGTCCGCTGATCTGCGCTGCAGAAGATCCCGTTCAGGCCGATCCGGTACAGATCGGCCAATGCGTACGCCGCCGGTGCCCCCGCGGCGAACACCACCGCCGCCGGCTTGATGCGCCGCACGGCGGTCAGGATTTGCCCCGCCGCCAGGGCGAAGCCCTCCGCGGCGGCATCGTCCTCCGGCGCGGCGGCCATAGCCGCGCCGTCCAGCACGAGGAAATCGGCGATTCGCACGATTTCCTCAGCGGCGCGATGCGCATCGGGGGCGATCAGCGCCCCGATGCGGCAAGTCGCCGCAAAGGCGTGGCCGAGGGTCTGCTCGGCCACGGTCTCGATGAATTCGCGCATGGCTGCGAATTCAGCTCCGCTGGCGGGGTACGGCGCCAGCAGATCCACCCGGCTATCGCAGCCCTGCCGGTAGCGCTCGCCGAGTGCAGCGAACAGTGCTTCAAGCTGCACATCCTGAAGTGCATTCAGCTTGAGAGGCCGTGCGGACAGTTCAGGAGTAAACGGAAGAGTGACTGCAACCCAACTGCCGTCCGATGATTCCAGAAGCCCGGCTGCCGTGGAACGAAGTATATAATAAATACGCTGCAAAACCCGATCAATCTCAGCCTCATTGTTACTGTTGATCCAGGTATTATAAAGTTTCTCAAGCTCCGGCTTTAGCAGCCATGATTCACTCCTAACGAGACATGGGCCAGCCGCGGCCGAATGGCCCGCAGTTACTACGCATCGATCATTTTCTCCATCACGCAGGACAAGGAATGCCGGCTGCAATCCAGTCCGGCTGAAGTAACTCCGGTTAAATCTTTCTGCTGTTTCACGGGTGCCTCCTACGCTTCCAGATTCCGTAGATGCAGATTTTAGAGATACTGAAAAGCTAACTCCATCCCATGCTTGGTCACCAGCGTTAAACTTCAACGGGCGCTCTTCATTACTTCGAAAACCATCCTGCTGATGCTCATCCTTCATCTTCTGCACCCACCCTTTTCGGCTTTGGATTGCCGCCGGCTTATTCATTAGATGTATTGGTTCCCGCCGGCTCTATTGCTTTACTTATAAATACGGGGGACACCCCGGAATTATGCAAGCGGTATCAAAACATGTGAAATTACACACTTTAATGCAAAGTTTACAGTAAACAAAAAGAAACGGCTGCGCCGTCATATATAAGGATGGTATCCGTCTCTCGGGGAAATATAAGGATCATTATATTGTGAAACATATAGATTGGTTTATTTTAAAAAAGGGCCTTTACCGTACTGATCCTCCTCTCTCCTATGCGAAAGTGGATGGGATCTAATAGGTAAAGTGCCCTTCATAATGGCTTTATTATTGCTGGCTGGCCGCTATCGCCTGCTCCAGATCATACAAGATATCATCAATGGATTCTGTACCTATAGACAAGCGAACCAGCTCCGGGGAAACGCCGGCAGAGATTTGCTCCTCATCAGAAAGCTGCTGATGCGTAGTACTCGCCGGGTGAATAATAAGCGACTTGGAGTCTCCGACATTAGCCAGATGAGAGAAGAGCTTTACATTCTCAATCAGCTTACGTCCAGCCGTAATTCCTCCCTTAATCCCAAAGGTAAGAATCGCTCCCTGTCCTTTAGGCAAATACTTTTGGGCCAGTTCATAGGATGGGTGACTCTGAAGGCCGGAATAACTTACCCATTCCACATCCTCATGAGCTTCCAGATAAGAGGCTACCTTCAAAGCATTTCCGCTGTGACGTTCCATCCGCAGATGCAGTGTTTCCAGACCCTGCAACAACATCCAGGAGTTAAACGGGGATATAGCAGCACCCAGATCACGCAGCAATTGAACACGCGCTTTTATGATATAGGCTATAGGTCCGACAGCCTCAGTGTAGACCACTCCATGATAGCTTGGGTCCGGTTCGGTCAGACCCGGGAACCTGCCGCTGGCCTTCCAATCAAACTTACCGGCATCTACGATGACGCCCCCGATAGAGGTACCATGCCCCCCGATGAACTTTGTGGCGGAATGCACGACAATATCTGCACCATGCTCAATAGGACGGAGCAAATAGGGGCTTGGGAAGGTATTATCCACAATAAGAGGAATTCCGTGCTCATGAGCAATAGCAGCGACGGCTTCAATGTCCAGTATGTTGCCCTGCGGATTGCCGATGGTCTCAGCAAAAATGGCTTTGGTCTTATCATTTATTACGCTGCGGAAGTTCTCTGGGTTATCCGAGTCCACAAAATGAACCTTAATTCCAAGCTTGGGCAGTGTTGTGGAGAAGAGATTATATGTACCGCCGTATAGACTGGCTGCTGATACGATCTCATCACCAGCACCTGCGATATTCAGTATGGAGAAGGAAATAGCCGCCATCCCAGAAGCAGTTGCAAGTGCCCCCGCACCGCCTTCAAGAGCGGCAATACGCTGCTCGAAAACATCCGTGGTCGGATTCATCAGACGGGTATAAATATTGCCGAATTCCTTAAGTCCGAAGAGGTTCGCAGCATGCTCAGTATCGCGGAAACCATAAGAGGTTGTCTGGTAAAGCGGAACAGCACGGGCAAAGGTAGTTGGATCAATCTCTTGACCCGCATGGATGGCCAAGGTTTCAAATGACAGCTTACGATCTTCTGACATGGGTATTTCCTCCCTTAAAATAAATAATAGAAAACTTTAACAATTTAGAATTGATAGTATTCTCTCACACTTCATGTCATTTGAACAGAAAGTTCTTATTATTCCACTGTGAATTATCACTTTACAGAAGAGAAATATATATAACGCTTACAAAAGTCTTCATTCATTAAAAAAGCGGCGTGCCAGATTGCACATGCCGCTGTTCATCTTGTTGTACCTTCCAGAATTAATATCCCGACTCGTTCAGTTCACCCTTCGCAATAGCCACGCCGCCGCTTGTTCCAATACGGGTTGCACCGGCTCCGACCATTATAAGCGCATCCTCTGCACTGCGAACGCCGCCAGAAGCTTTCACACCAATATCAGGACCCACAGTAGCCCGCATAAGTGCGATGTCTTCCTTCGTTGCCCCTCCTGTAGAGAAGCCTGTAGATGTTTTTACAAAATCAGCACCAGCCTGGGCAGAAAGTTTGCAGGCACGAACCTTTTCTTCATCCGTAAGAAGACTGGTCTCGATGATAACCTTCGTTAGTGCTTTTCCACGGGCTGCATCTACGACAGCAGCAATATCTCGGCTGACCCACTCATCGTCGCCAGTCTTAAGAGCCCCAATATTAATAACCATATCTACCTCGCCTGCTCCGTTAGCGATGGCATTTGCTGTTTCAAATGCTTTGGTTTCCGGAGTAGAAGCACCCAGTGGAAAACCAATTACTGTACAAACTTTGACCTCCGGAGTATCCTTCAGCACTTCATGGGCAACAGCCACCCATGCAGGATTAACGCAAACCGAGGCAAACTTATACTCTTTAGCTTCCTCAGCCAATTTAATTATGTCTTCTTTCCGTGCGTCCGCTTTAAGCAGCGTATGATCAATCATTCGGGATAGCGTATTTTCGCTCATCGTTGTATTCCTCCATAAAATTGAGTAGTGTATGTTCTCACATTCCTTCATCATACCAATAGATACCTCCTTTGCAAAGTTAGAGAGCTCCGCCACTGCAAAGCATAGAGATTTGTAAGTCTCCGTAGAAGATGGTTGTAGTTCCCTAAAAAATAAAAAATAAAATAAATAGGGTTTATATGCCAAATTACACTTTCCAAAATAGGGAAACCGGCTATAATGAATCTCGTATGTTTCGACATATTTTTAATACCCTTTTTTTATATTAATTATTTAGGAGGAGATCTTCGCAAATGGGAAATTTCAATTTTTCACCAAGCACTGAAACCCGCACACTTAAGGTAATGGTAGAGGGTGCAATGTCACAAGAAGATGCCGGCCGCTTCATCCAGGAGTATAACGAACACGTAAGTAAATTTAATCCTGCTGAATATGAAATCGTTCTGGATTGTACAGGTCTAAATGTCTCTTCACCGGACGTGCTGCCAATGCTGGAGCAATGCTACATTATGTATAAAGAATCCGGCTTCAAAAAGGTTATCTTTACGATTGCAAAGAATCCAATTCTCAAGATGCAGCTCGGCCGTGTTGCCCGTTCTACCAAGCTGGAAAACTATGAAATTGTAGAAGTCTAGGAGGAATGCATTTGGACTCTATTACGATTCGCCAAGCCGCTTATTACCATCCGGAACGTGTCGTGCATAATGATTTTTACCTGAACCATTTTAACAGCATGGGCAAGGACATTGAACGATTTTTGCAAGTAATGGGACGGGAACGGAGATATATCGCGGATAGCGAAGAGGAGAATGCATTTACGATGGGTCTGAAGGCAGCCCAAAAGGTACTGCTGGAAGCCGGATTAACCGGAGAAGATATGGATATGATCGTATTTGTCTCTCAGACCCCGGAATATACCTATCCTACCAATGCTCTTCTGCTGCACCATAAGCTTCAGGGAAAACACCGCACCATTACAATGGATTCCAACGCCAATTGCGCCGGAATGGTTACCTCCGTGGAGCAAACAAGCCGTTATATGCAGTCTAATCCGCATGTCCGATACGCATTAGTCGTTGGATGTGACCACAGTTCTATCCATTGTAATCCCGATGACGAGATTACTTATCCTAACTTCGGAGATGCAGCAGCAGCTGTCATTCTCGAACGCAGCACTGACGAGAGTAAGGGATTTGTCGACTCTTTATTCTACATAGATTCAGAGGGCAGCGGTAATATTACGTTCCCGGCCTGTGGTTTATCGAATATTTACAGTAAGGATGTTACACCAGAGCAATTGCGCATCCGATGGATTCCTTTTGACGGTACGGTGTGCGTAGACGCTGCAATAAATGATATTCAAGAGCTTTTAGCTCGACATGAACTAACGATTGAAGATATTTCCGCTTTCTGCCTGTCACAGTTCTCCCTTAAAAATATTGAACTGATTCAGAGCGGCCTTGCAGCACCGCAAGAAAAATTCATCTACGTAGGTGACGAATTCGGCTATACAGGTACAAGCAGTCCTTTCATCGCTTTTCAGCGCGGTGTTGAGGATGGAGTCATTAAAAGAGGCGACTACGTGTTTTTCTGGTCAGTAGGCGCGGGATGGCAGATTCCGACGATGCTTTTCAGATACTGATTATAGTATTATTCTGTACCAAAAAGGCCCTGCTCAAGGGGAGCAGGGCCTTTTTGTCTTCGAAATATAACCTTTTATTTCTGAGTTAGTGAATCAATATCAATAAATGGAGTCGCTCCGCCGGTTACGCTCGGCAGCTTACCGTCCCATTTCTCCAATGCTTTCTCGGATACCTCAATTTGTTTTAGCTGTACCAGTTCTGGAGTTACCTCCTGCTTCTTCAGCCTCAGAGATTCTGCCTCAGCCTGTGCCTGTGCGATTTTTTGTTTGGCTTCGATCTCAATTCGTCTAAGGTCATTTTCAGCCTTCAGCGCCTGCTGCTGGGCGACCTGCTTCGCTTCAATAGACTGATCGAAGGCCTCGGAGAATTTAAAGTTCACAATGTTAATATCGTTTACAACCAGATCATATTTGGCGAGCCTAGAGGTTAAGTGCTCGCTGATCTCAGCTGCTACCACATCTCTTCGTTTAATTAAATCTTCTGCAGGATATCTTGCTGTTACTTCCTTGACGATTTCCTGAATAGCCGGATTAATAATAACCGTATCAAAATTCCCGCCGATGTTATTCATCAGATTGTAGGCCGAGCTTTGATTAACTGAATAGTTCACAGCTACATGCGTAGATACGGGCTGTAGATCTTTCGAGGAGGCTGTTGTATCTGTCTCTGCTTTCGTTACCTGAGTGTTCACCTGAATAACCGTCTGGATGAAAGGTATTTTAAAATGGATACCCGGAGTTAGCGTATTATTGTTCAACTTACCGAATGTTTTGTACAACCCTACGTGCCCGTATTCTACAGATGTAAATGCATTTCCCCCAATAATCAGCACAATCAAGACTGCTGCTACACCGCTGACTAATTTCCCTGTACGAAATGGCTTGTTCTTTGGATTAATGTCCATATTCATGAAGAACCCTCCTGAGTGACGCTGAAGCCGTATTCTCTCTACAAGGGAAGCTGACTTCAACATTTGATATCACTATATACGGCTCTTGCTTTAAAAAGGTCTCAAATTTAGGGAGCAGATGGAAACCAAAGGATAAGACCCTCAGGTATAAGACTATACCTCTCGGTCTGTTTACCTCCTTGATAAGTCACCTCAAATACTTTATCCTCGGTCAGGTTCACAGAATAGGCTTTCAATGCTTCATTAATGTAGGTGACTTCTGCATGATCCTTATTCCAGCGGTATAGATATACATTCATCGGTGTTCCATGGATGGCAACCCCCTCAGGATAACCGTCTCGATCTAGATCCTGTTCACTGGCCATACCGGTATTTACAGTAAGGAGACCCTTAGGCACACCAGTATCATCCATAGAAAAGTATCGGGAAATTGCATGATTAGCACCCGCTACACCTGTTATCTTTAAAGCTGACTTCCCAAATATTCGGGTAGGTGTGATCTCAATATCCTCCGGTTTACGGTAGTCATAAGAACCGACAACACCTAATTCATACTGACTTTTCACGGTTGAAAGTGCGGCATACACATCTTTTTTATCATTCTTCTGTGTGTACAACGTAACTTCAAACCCATCAAAATTTTCAAATTTCTTATTTTCAATAATTGTTGCGCCTGAGGGTATCAGGTCTGACTTCTTCACGATTGGAGTATGTTCTACCGGTTTCCAGGGGAGTGTTATGAGTCCTGCAGCCCCGGCCGAGGTAGGAGAATGGACAGATATCCCAGTTATATGCCCCGCTTCTGGTTGGAGTTCTAGAAAAATAAATTTCCTTTCCCAGTGTCTCCCGCCATCCTTCGTTGTAAATAAAACAAACGGGTCATCGTTACTGTTTGATAGGAACCAGCCTTGCTTCTCATCAGCCATAGCAAACTGTGAAGGAGAAAATCCGGGCAGTTCCTGTTCCCCGTTCGTCCATGTCTTCCCACCGTCCTGAGTCCAGCCCACGGTATTCGGGATCTCACATGGAGCACAGTACCCGCTCATGAAGGCTGTTTTCCTATTGACGACATACAGAGTACCGGGTGAAGCCCCGCTGTTATTCGGCACACCGCTGTCCGTATTCTCTCTGAATCCAGGTGCCGTTCCTGCGCCTGCAGTAGAATGTTCGATTACAGGCTGCCACTTCCGTCCCCCATCGACTGTGTGAAATAAGGAATAAGAGGTCTGACTCATTCCTGAATCGCCCAGGCATTCAATCCATGCATCGTCCTTGCCTGCAGATCGAATGATGGCACCGC
The DNA here is from genome assembly GCF_000757885.1 of Paenibacillus wynnii. NCBI lineage: Bacteria > Bacillati > Bacillota > Bacilli > Caryophanales > Paenibacillaceae > Paenibacillus > Paenibacillus wynnii. Next base: position 447,512 of record NZ_JQCR01000001.1, read on the forward strand.
TGATAATGGTGTTCGAAAAACGCTTAACAACAGACCATGACTTCCCACCGTCTATCGCACGCATGAAATTGAAGGTATAGCTGGAGGGCTGCGTTACGGCCCAGCCATGGTCACGATCATGGAAATAAGCATCGTCCAAAAGCTTTTCCGGAATAGGAAGTTTGCTCCAGGTAGCTCCTCCGTCTAGGGTCATGGCATTAGCAGAGAAGCCTGTATCTTTAGAAATAAAATGAAGGAAGCCGCTATTGGGAGCCTGACCAACGAATGACCAAGTCTTCCCTCCGTCCACCGTCCGCAGTAACTGCGGAGTACTTTCGGGTTCAGTCACTGCCTCTGCCCACGCCAGTTTACTGTTCAGCGCAAATAAAGCGCGGATTGTACCTTGGCCCTTGTACTGCACTTGCCAGTCCGCACCTCCGTCATCGGTGCGGGCAATCCAGCCCTTGCCGCCGATCCAGCCGGCGCTAGGGCTAATCATCCGCAGCGCAGATATGCTGCGGATCGGGACTCCCGGCTTTGCATCGCCGGGAGTCGGAGACGCAACAGCCGCAGGAACATCCTGCGGCTGTTGCGTCTGTGCTGCTGAGCTGCCGAGCGGCTCAGCGGTTGGGGATTGGGCTGCGACGCCAGAAGAACCTGCGGGCCCGCGGCCCGCAGGTTTCTCGCCAGGCTGGCAGCCCGCAAGCAATCCCAGCATTAGCGTTGCCAGCAATGCTGCTGCCGTTCTTTTGCAAAGCTCAATCATATATACACTCCCTCTTATAATTGATGACTTAAAGATCACTTTAGAAGAATTATAAGTGAAGTTCAGTACGGTTAAGTTACTTAAATGAAGGAAATGGGTTACTACATTGTCTCTAAATATGTAAAAAATGAGGCTGTCTCATAAGTAGATTTTCTACAAGCAGAGACAGAACCTTTCCATATTCAAAAACTGAAAAAGTCAACAAAGCAGCGATTCTCCTGTTATTGGAGGATCGCTGCTCTCTCGTTTTTGGTCATTTGCAACTTGCTTCAGTAGATTGTGGGCAAGGGAAAGCCACCCGACCTCAAGCGTCACTTTTTCCATGCCGTGAAGCAGAAACCGCATTCTTTCACGAACAGGGCATGTACCTGCTCTTGCCATTTCACTTTATGTTTGCTGACTGCTTTGCCCCAAACAAAGGTGTAGCAATTTGGCATTCGCCTCGATTTTGGTTCCGTCCATACCCGCCGGGATAGATAGCGTCAGAGATGGTGTCGTCCAACCGATTGACGGCTGCGTTAACGACACGAACGAGGTGATTTTCCGGGATGTCTTCTTCAAGATCCATTGGGAAGCAAAGTTGGTGGTACCTCCCTTTTACCAAAAGAGCGATTTCTTTTTGCGATTTTTAAGAGAATTGTAGAAACTTTTTCCGCTCAAAGCAGCGGAGAGGACGGACTGATTGTGGAAAAGCGGCAGCGTTCGCCTTTGTGTCTGGATTTTTACCGCTAAGGAGAATAAATAAAATCTGGACACAACAGCGATTGGAACAACAGTCCGTTCGCGGAGCGTCCTCACCCCAATTAACGTTGATCTTACTCCAAAATAACAAGGGCTGACCCAAGTAGCCATTTCATGACTTTTGGAACAGCCCCCTCGTAATTAGCAAACATTAAAATCGGTATATACCGGAGGATTTCAAATCCGTGAAGAAGGTATTGAACTCCTCGATATTCAACTGCTGTGCGGCATCTGACAGTGCGGTTGCCGGATCTGGATGCACCTCGATCATGATCCCGTCAGCTCCCGCAGCCAGCGCTGCTTTTGCACAAGGAAGCATAATATCTTTGCGGCCTGTGGAATGGGTCACATCAACCAAGACAGGAAGATGGCTCTCCTGCTTCAGAATAGGAACAGCAGAAATATCCAGGGTATTGCGAGTCCACTTCTCATAGGTTCGAATACCGCGTTCTATTAGCATAACCTGTGTATTTCCACGAGACATAATGTACTCAGCAGCATGCAGGAATTCCTCAAGGGTAGCTGACAATCCGCGCTTCAGCAGCACCGGCTTATTCACTTCCCCAACGGCCTTCAACAGCTCGAAGTTATGCATATTCCGGGCACCGATCTGGATGATATCCACGTAATCCAAAGCAGCATCAATGTGTCTCGGGTCTACGATTTCACTGATAGTGAGCAAACCATGGTCATTCGCAGCTTCCCGAAGGATTCTCAACCCATCCATTCCAAGACCTTGGAAATCGTAGGGTGAAGTACGGGGCTTGAAGGCGCCACCACGCATTACTTTTACGCCGGCCTTCTGCAGGGCAGCAGCGACCGTCCGGGTTTGCAGTTCACTCTCTATAGAACAAGGTCCCGCCACCATAAGTGAAGATAGACCTCCTACGGTAATATCTCCTGGCAGGACAACAACGGTATCCTCTTTATGCCCTTTACGGCTTACTAGCAGAGTTTTCTTATGTTCATCACTTTGTAAATCCAAAGAAGCCTGAAAGATTTGCTTGAAGAGGCTGCGTATCGTTGCATTCGTGAAAGGCCCTTTATTGGCCGAAACCAATCGGTCCAGCATTTGTTTTTCCCGCTCTGGATCGAACTTAGGTACGCCCTGCTTCTCCTTCACTACTCCGATTTCCTGAACGATCTCTGCACGCTCAGAAATAAGCTCCAGCAGCTGCCCATTAATTTCATCCAGACGATTTCTAAGCCCATCCAATTCTACATTGCTCATTACCTTCCACTCCCTCTTCTTCATTCGATATTTAGTGAACGCAAAAAGGCCCCCCGTCGCAAGGGACGAGGAGCCGTGGTACCACCCTTATTTAGAATAAATCCCTAATACTGGCAAACAAGAAACCTTTAGGTTCCCGTTACCTGAGATTTTACTCTGTCTTTCACCCGTTAACGCGGGGCGCGAACCTCCCTACTCATGCTCTTAGTGAACTGCAGAGCACTTCAGGGGTCGACTCGGAAGTGAACTTCGGCATTCATCGTCTCTTGAGGGTGCTCTCAGTCTCCGGCACACCTTCCCTGTTCAGATCCGTTCGAATGCTTACTCTCTTCGTCATTGTCCTTAGGTATATATTAGCACCTTCTTTGGTGCTGGTTCCTGATATCTTAATGGAAAAAAGATTGTCCTGCAAGACAACGATGTAACGCTTTACCGCTTTAATGTTTATATATTTTTGGAGATTTGTCGTACAAGCAAGTTTGTCCGAATAGGTTATTACATAACTCTATTGGACAAAGAGGGGGAGGACGCTTGAACACTATATTAGGATATATCATCCTGGGTCTATCGCTTTCGGCACCGATCGGACCCATTAATGCCGCACAGCTCGACAAGGGAATCCGCGGGGGTTTTTGGCATGCCTGGTTTGTGGGGCTTGGAGCCATAAGTGCAGATATCATTTACATGATACTTGTCTATTTGGGTGTGATCCATTTGCTCGAGACACCGTATGTTAAAGCTTTTTTATGGATATTCGGCTTTCTTGTGCTCGTGTATACAGGTATTGAGAGTATGAAAGATGCCGGCAAGATCACACCGGCTAATGTACGGGGAAATACAGGCTCTTTAGGTAAATCCCTTCTATCTGGATTCCTAATGTCCTTATCAAACCCGCTTTCTATTCTATTCTGGTTAGGGATCTACGGTTCCATCCTGGCGGAGGCCGCGAACGAATATCCTATGCGCCAGTTGTTGATTTATAGTGGAGCTATCGTATTGGGTATCCTGATCTGGGATATTACCATGGCTGCGGCCTCGAGCATCTTCCGTAAGTTGCTGACCCTTAGAGTGCTGAAAGGCATTTCCATGCTGTCCGGCCTGTCTTTGGTCGGGTTTGGTATCTATTTTGGAGTAGAGGCTTGCCGCATGTTGTTTTTCTCCTAAAGCTTGCTTTTACGCATCCGAATTCCTTTAATTCGAAAGCCGGGGCCGCCTGCTAAATGTCGGTACTCTTCCACAGAGTCGTCTTTTTCGTCTTCTTTAGGCGAGTCATCGTCTGCATGCTTTTTTCGAATATGCTGCACGATGAGGTCACAGATCCCAATCAATGAGACAAGCAGCAGACTGATAAAGAAACCCGGGCGGCTGAGCTTATGAAAGAGAGTACCTGTTACTGCCGCACTAATCAAAAGCAGCCCGGTCCATCGTTTAAATCCGCTCCATACGCTAGACTTCAGCAACTTTCCTGAAGAAAGCAAAATAAAGGACCAGTTATAGAGCAGCATCAAGCCTGCCGCAGTTGTAATATATTCATACACTTTTCCCGGCATCAGCAGGGACATAACGATGGCTGCAATTAGTCCGCTGGAGATTAGGCATAGAGCAAAAAACGGGTATTTTTTCTTCCACTTATGGGAGAAAAGTTTAGGGGCATCCCCTTCCTTCGCCAATGTGAGCAGCATGGAAGTCACCGCGTACAGCGATGCAGTCATGGTCGAGAATCCGGCAATAATCAGCACTCCGTTAAATACATGAGGGATAAACACCAGATGATCGCTTCTGAGCGCCAGGACAAATGGACTTTCCTTAGGATTAAAAACATGCAGAGGCACCATGGTCACTGCCAAGCCGATGGAGATTGCATAGACAGTCGCCAGCAGAATCAGCATCACTTTACCTGCCTTGGGAGCTTCCTCCGGCTTTTTCAGCCGGTATGACATAATTCCCAGCACCTCAATGCCGCCGTAAGCATAGTAGGCAAAGATAAGGGACGACCATAATCCAAGGCCACCTGTTGGAAAGATGTCTTTGGTGGTGATTGGGAGCTTAGGTGTATACACGCCTCCTCCAATCCAGCCAGCCAGTAGAGCAACTGCAATCACCAGAAACATGAGTATTGCCGCTACTTTTATAACTGCCAGCACATCCTCAACCCTGTCAAAACCTTTATTTCCGAAAAAGACAATCAGAAGACCAAGAACTCCGAAGCCTATTGCAAAAATCCACATGTGTATGTTAGGGAACCAGAATCGTGAAAAAATAGAGAGTGCCGTCAATTGACTTCCCATAATCAGCAGCTCCGAGAACCAGTACAGCCACCCGCTTCCGAAACCTGCCCAGTTTCCAAATGCTTTCTTGGCATAGGTACGGAAAGATCCCTGTTCTGGATGCTCAGCAGTCATACGTGCCAAAGCATCGAACACTACATAGGTTCCCGCAGCCGCCAAAAGGTAGGAAATAATAACCGCGGGGCCCCCAATCTCAATCGCTAAACTGGAGCCGAGAAAATAACCTGTACCAATTGTACCCGCCACACCAAGTAAGGAGAGCTGCCACCACTTTAGCTTTTGATCCTCTTTCTTACTTTTTGCACCTTTAGTCATGGAGATACCTCACTCTTTTATTTATTGCTTGTAGGGTACACCACTTTCTAAATTTTAATTCTTCACTCTACAAATCCCGCCGCCAACAAAAAAGAGGAATCCCACAACCATCATAGATGGCTTATTGGATCCCTCTTATTTTGATTTTAAAAAAATTTATTAATGACTGCGCTGATCGCATCATTTTTCACCGGCTTGCTGATATAGTCATCCATACCCGCTTCGAGACAGTGCTCCCGGTCTCCCTTTAAGGCATTGGCTGTCACCGCCACTATAATCGGCTGCTGCTCAGGTGGCAGACTTGTCTTAATTACTCTCGTAGCCTCCAGACCATTCATTCGAGGCATCTGAACATCCATAAAGATGAGATCATAAGTATCGGAGGCTAATGCCTGCACTACTTCTGTTCCATCGTCAACGATGTGTACGGAATGCCCGCGTTTCTCCAGCATCTTCTGCATGACAATTTGATTGATATCATTATCCTCGGCAACCAGGATTTTCAGATGGCGTTTATTCTCCTCTACACCTGTTCTGGATAAAACCTGCTCTACTGAGCTGTGACCAGTCTGTTCTACTTCACTGAGAGCAACTGTGAACACAAAGATAGACCCTTGGCTTTGCCCGTCCTCCACATTAATTTGCCCTCCCATGAGTTCAACAAGCTTCTTGGTAATTGCTAGACCCAAGCCTGTTCCCTCGTGCTGGCGGTTCATGAAATGATCCAATTGGTAAAACGGCTCAAAGAGTCGATTCCTTTGTTCTTCCGGAATGCCTATTCCAGTATCAGATACTGAAACATGAAGGATTGTTTTCCCCTTTACAGTACCTGATACCCTCACAGTTAAAGTAACGCCGCCCTTATAGGTGAATTTAACGGCATTCCCAACAAGATTAAGCAAGATTTGTTTCAGCCGCTCTCCGTCCCCAATTAAGAAATCCGGAACTTCCGGACTGATGGACACATCGATATATAACCCCTTGGCTTCGGCCTTATGCGACAGAACATCGACCGCAGAAAAAATACAGTCCCGAACATGAAAACGCGCCTCATTCAATTCCGTGCGTCCAGCCTCGATTTTACTGAAATCAAGAATATCATTGATAATCGATAACAAGGTGTCTCCGCTTTTACGAATAATATCTAAATATTCCCATTTCGGTGAGGTTGGCTCTGTCATCTCCAGCAGCAAATCGGTCATCCCGATTACGCCGTTCATAGGCGTGCGGATTTCATGACTCATCATCGCCAAAAAGTCACTTTTTGCACGGTTCGTATTTTCTGCGGTTTCCTTGGCAATCAGAAGCTTCTTATGCTCGGTAATATCCTTGACGATGATGTAAAAACCGACCTTTTTTTTGTTAATAAGGATAGGAGCAATAGTTGTGAGCACTTCAACCTCATGTCCGTCTTTATGCCTGATTGCGTTGATATTACGCTCAGTGAACCTTTCTTCCTCTGTTGAATAACTGAGAATATCATTCAGGTGGTCGTTCCCTACAATTCTTGCCACACTCATGCCCACCATCTCATTGTTGTACCCTGTCAGTTGACGCGCTTTATCGTTGCTATTAATGATATTACCTAGTAAGTCCAAGGAAATAACTGCATCATGATTGTACTTTTTTAGCGAGGTATATCGTTCGACAGACTCCTGCAGCTTCTGCTCAACGATTTTACGTTCTGTAATATCTCTTCCGACCGCCAGAATATTTCTTCCAACTGCATCCTCCACGATACGGAGCATAAATTCAATCCAGGTATAACTACCGTCTGCTTTGCGCACCCGCACCTGTATTCTGTCATTAACTGCTGACTTAGGCAGGTCATATACCGAATGGTCGTCAGGGTGAATTAAGTCTCTGTTGTTAATCCCGAGAATATCCTCCGGCTTATAGCCCAGCATCTCGTAGACAGAGGGAGAGCAGTAACGGCTGTTTCCATCCGGTCCCAGAAGAAATACCATATCTCTAAGGTTAGGCGTTATCATACGGTACAGTTCATCATCATTTTCTATTTCCCTAGTCTTCTCAGGCATGGGTTTGAGCATATCCGTCAGGATTACAATATAGAAAAGAGGAATTTCCGTAGAAGGGTTACTTATAAGGGTTAAGCGCAACCATACTGAAACCGGCGTTCCGTCTTGACGAATCAATCTAATTTCATGATCTAAGAAAGGGATCTCTTTATCCTTAAGTGTTCTGATCATTTGCGTGTAAGTTTCCAGATCATCCCCGTATACGAACTGACTGAAGTCCCGTCCATGAAGTTCTTCTTCAGAGTAGCCGAGCAAGTCAGTTACAGCAGGGTTGATACTCGTCCACTTGTTGTCCGTGGAAAGAAACGCTTCTCCAACAAATGCAGATCTGTAGACGTCTTTGAAGCGAGAATGACCTTCCATGTGATATCTTAGCACGAATTTCCACCTGCCCGTTTGTGGAGTTATGATTAATAAAAGAGGTTTAATTTATTTAAAATCTCAATTATTAATATCTTGTATATCCGGGCGAAAGTCAATTGAAAATATTGCTTTCACTCTCACATTTATTTCAGCTGACTCCTTCTAAATAATAAAATAAAAAACAGAGGAATTGCGACTAATTGCCCGCAACACCTCTGTCAGTACAGTCGGATATTTTACATTGATTTCGTTAAGGCTATTAGGCCCTCACTTTGGCTCCAAGCTACATCCCACTTCAGCAGTTCAGCTATGAACCGAAGAGGAACCATCGTTCTGCCATCCTCATTAATAAATACCTTTGCACCCACGGATTTTTGCACTCCGTTCACTTCCATTACACTTTTGCCGATCCAAAATTTCAAGGTATCCTTACCAGCTATAACCCATACCGTATTCATCTGTTTATCATATTTCACTTCTGCACCAATACCTTCACCCAAATACCGAAGAGGGATATAAGTTACGCCTTTCCAGTTCATTGGTGTGGTATCCATCAGGGTGGTAGTACCGTTAATGTTCAATTCCTTACTGTTAATTTTCATCCATACAGTTGTCATGCTGCTTGGAGCAGCCGATTCTTGAAACTTATCATTGTATTGAGCGACAATCGCTCCTGACAACGCCTTTCCCACAGCGAACATGGTTTTGTAGCCTTCCCTATTTGCTGCATAAGAAGCTGTATAATTCCCGGCAGCATACTGGTCAAAGGTATTTTGGACCTGCGCCTCATGAGCTTTAAGCGAGGCTTGTGCCGCAGCTGTCGGCAGATTCTCGGCGGTAGCTGAACCAAGGAATGCACCTAACTCCTGCGTGAAATCATTAATACGGGCCAACACGGCTGTACGGGCGGCTGTATCCATGTTTTTAACCGCATTTACATAGTCACTTTGTGCGTTGATGTGATTACCTACCCATATTTTCTCGAATTGATCCGCACCTGCTGCTCCATATACGGAGGCAACTGCGGCTTTGAAATCGGCAGTATTACCAGCTTCTGCATTTATTAATGCTGTAAAATCTGCTTTTCCATCAAACTGCTTCTGCATTTGCAGAGCGGATAAGGCAAAATGTTCAGCCGCTACACTATTCAGTATGGATCGTAAATCTGCGGCTTTGGTGTCTACCTTAGATTGATTGAACTTCATCGGCATTTGCGTCACTATAGCATTGGATAATACCTTACTAATTGTGAACATTTCTTTGTAACCTTCACGATAAGTCTTATATGCCCCGGCGTAATTTCCGGCGATGTAAGCATCAAAGGTTTGTTGAACATGATCCTCATGACTACGGATGGCCTGCTCCGCGGCTGCCTTGGGAAGATTGCCTTCCGTAGCTGCACTTAGAAAAGCTGCAAATTCAGTAACGAAGCCCTGAACCTCCTGCTCCGCTTTCTTGCGGGCCACACTATCATTCACTTTAGTCGCCTTTACCAACTCATCCGTATACTTGTTGTGTGCTCTAAAGATTCGTTCAAATTCTTCTCCGCCCGCTTTTCCGTATAACGACTCAATCGCTGGTTGCATATCCAGAGCGTTCTGATCTAGCGCCTGATAAGCAGCCGCTGCATCCTTCGATCCGTCATAAGCCTTCGTCATCGCTGCAACCGCGAGAACAAAATGCTCTGACAGCAAGTAATCCAACCCCGCTCTTAATTCAACAGCAGGAGTATCCACCGTTGCAGGTGTCGTCGTCACCGCAGCGTTTGCCATGGTTGGTAATAGTAAGGACAAGCAGAGTACGGGTGCAAATAATTTTGTCAGCTTCATAATCATTCATCCTCCTTCAAAGTGGTTGTTCGCCTTGGTGTTGTTGCTTTCAGTAGTAGAACGCATAAGAATGGATTCTGGATCACAATTTAATTAAAATTCTTTTTAATTCTTTGCATAGAAAAAACGACCCACCCATCATTGGGTGAGCCGTTGATCTTTGCCGATCTACATCAAATATCTTAAATAGATGTATACACTTGATATGACGATAGACAAAATCATTAACGGAAATCCGTACTTCAAATACTTCATAAACGTAATAGGATGACCCTCTTTGCCCGCCAGCCCCGCAACAATCAGATTGGCGCTTGCTCCGATAAGCGTACCATTACCACCCAAACAGGCTCCCAATGCCAAGCTCCACCATAACGGTTCCAGATTCGAAACGCCCATGGTTCCCATCTCCTTAATCAGGGGGATCATTGTAGCTACAAAAGGGATGTTATCCAGAAAAGCTGAGGCTATAGCACTCAACCACAAAATCAGCATGGAGCTTAGCAGGAGGTCGCCACCGGTAAGATCAATAGCTTTAGCCGCAAGCTCCGCAATGACGCCGGTCTCTACAAGGCCAGATACCAATACGAATAAACCTATGAAGAAAAATATGGTGATCCATTCTACACTATGAAATGCTTTCTCCAACATAGACTCACCTGTGAGCAGAAGCAGCAAAAATGCACCTGACAAAGCAACGGTTGCGGACTCTAAATGTAAGGATTGATGGAGGAAAAACCCTAATATCGTAGCGCCTAGAACGATCAAGCATTTCCGCAGCAGCTTATGATCAGAAATTAAAGAATGCTCGTCCATCTCCATAATTCTTTGCTGCAGCTCAGGAGTTGACTTAATTTGCTTGCCGAACATGATAAGAAGCAGCGGTATGTAAGCTAGTACAATAATGATGACTACCGGTGCAAGGTTACTGATAAACGCCATGAATGTCAGTTCCTTTACCGCACTACCAATCATAATATTAGGTGGATCACCAATAAGTGTTGCGGTGCCACCAACGTTAGAAGCAATGATTTGTGAAATCAAAAAAGGAAGCGGATTAATTCGCAGCTGCTTTGTAATACTGAAGGTAACTGGAACCATCAACAGCACTGTAGTGACATTATCCAAAAATGCCGAGCAAACTGCAGTAATAATAAATAAAGAAACCAATATTCTTTTGGGCTGGCCCTTTGAAACTTTGGCTGCCTTCAGCGCCACATATTTGAATAACCCGGTCTCTGAGGTAATGCCGACTATCAACATCATGCCTACAAGTAAACCCAGCGTATTGAAATCAATGTGATGAAGGGCGGTCTCCTGATCAACGATTCCAAAGATAATCATCAGTACTGCACCGGCCATAGCCAAGATGGTACGATGAATTTTTTCTGAAATAATTAAACCGTAAATAAGTAAAAATATAGCAATAGCCCATATGGCTTGCTGCTCCATTCCAAAATCCTCCTCTTGTTCTCTCACAGACTTACAAATTGTAAGTGATCGATGTTGTGTGATATAATACTACTACTTGATACATATAAAGGACAAGCTTCAAACCTATATTTTCATTAATAATATAAATAACAAGGGGTATGCACTAATGAGCACCGATACGAAGAGACATCCCGAACCAATCTTTGAATTTGGCATTTATACACTGGGGGATATCGTCTCCGATCCATTAACGGGAGTAACCATCTCCCCAAAACAACGCCTTGATGAGGTTGTTGCCGCAGCTAAGCTAGCGGATGAACTTGGTCTGGATGTATTTGGGGTCGGGGAGCATCACCGGCTTGATTTTGTTGTATCCTCCGTTCCAGTCGTTCTTGCAGCAATCTCACAGGTAACCTCTCAGATCAAACTAAGCAGTGCCACAACTGTACTCAGTACCATTGATCCAGTCAGGGTATTTGAGGATTTTGCCACTCTCGATTTACTATCTGACGGACGCGCGGAGATCATTGCCGGACGGGGCGCTTTTACAGAATCCTTCCCTTTGTTTGGATATGAACTGGATGACCATCACCGCCTATTTGCTGAGAATCTTCAGTTGCTGCAGCAGTTAAATGAGCATGAAATTATGAACTGGAAAGGTAAGTATCGCTCGCCTCTCATCGATGCGGAAATCGCGCCTCGTCCTCTGCAATCCCAGATACCCCTCTGGGCAGGTGTCGGAGGCACTTCAGAAACCGCAGAAAAAGCAGGTTCGCTTGGAATTGGAATGGCCATGGCCATTCTTGGGGGTAGCCCGGAACGTTTCCAACCTTTGGCAGATAGCTACCGGCGCGCCGGCGCGGTGAACGGACATCATTCAAATGATTTGAAGATTGCCATTACCAGCCATGGGTACATTGCCAGAACATCCGCTCAGGCGCTGGATGATCTATATCCTTACTATTTAAATTATTTTAACGCTATCATGATTCAGTCAGGAAGCCCATATCAATTGTCACGTAGTGATTTTGAACAGTTTGTGTCTCCTGATAATGCACTGGCCGTAGGCACCCCGGATCAGATTATCGAGAAAATATTATACCAGTATGAGTTGTTCGGTCATACCCGCTTCATGGCTCAAATGGATATCGGCGGTCTTCCCTACGCCAAGGTAGCTTCCGCTATCGAATTGTTGGCAACAGAGGTTGCCCCGGTGGTGCGTGAAGAAATTGCCCGGAGAAACAAGATCAAATCTTAACCGATGCTTCTATAGGCTATATAGATCCACATAGAAAAAGGCAGACCAAGATTAAGCACCTTGGCTTGCCTTTTTAACGTTCAGAATCTTTTATTTAGGATTAAACACGGTTCCCATGAATACAATCGCTCCTGTGGTATGATCCTCAATAGCGAAGAAAAAGGGACGATTCAGGCTAATCTGAAACCATTTATCAAGAGGTGGTGTGCTGCCGGTCACGAGGATGCTAGTGACAGCTGCCGCCTCTGTTCCTTGCTCATTCACCTCAATAAATGATTTATGAATCACATCGGTAATGTAGAGACCGCTGTTCTTACCGGTCATAACTGAGAAGTCAGCCGTTGCAGAATCAAAGGCGCTATTCATACCAAGCCGCTGTAATGTGTCTTTGAGACTCTGGTTATACTCCATTTGAAAACGGGGCAACTCCACTAATGCCTCCCCCTCCTTAAAGCCCTCCCGCCATGTATCCGAATGTGAGAACAGCTGCGCTACAGCATCTGTAAGGGGCAATCCTTCTTTCGGAAGAACAACCACCATGTCCCATTTCCCACTGCCATAAGGTAATCGAACGGCCTTGAAACTCTCCGTTTCCTTATGGGCTAATATTTCTTTCTTCCACATCATTTGGACCGTTTCCTCGGAGCCATCGGCGAGATAAAAGGGTGCTCCCCGGGTCAACGAATTCTCGAAGGGTTTCGACCAGGTGCCGTTGAAATAGATTGCATTTGCCAACATTAATACATTGGATTTTAGCAGACTGGGATCTACAATCTCCTCAATTCGCCCATTTGTATTGTCCTTCACCCATTTGTTAATCGTCTGGGCAGCCCCCGCATCTTCAAAATCTAACTTCTCTACTTTGACCCCATACCACTTCTTAATCGTACGGATATAGCCCTCCTCTATAGGGGTCTCTTTCCTCGTCCAAAGTCCATTCGCAATCTTCAACTCGACTTTGGAATCGCTATGCTTCAACAAATCCGTCAGCACAGCGTTTCCCTCATTCAGCGCTTCAAGAGTCAACCCATCTAACCCAAGGGTATGTTGAAGCTCTGCTCTAGTCTCACCTTCTGCCCCATTCAGGACAAGGGAAAGAGCAAAGGCCATACTGAGCGGAGAGATGAACAGGTTCTCACCGTTAGACACCTCCAGCAGCTTATCCGCTATATGTAGGGAAAAATCGTTGTAGGCTTGTACCTGTACGGCGTTAACATCCTGTGACTGATAGATTGAAAATCCCTTCTCATTTGCGCATCCAGCCGTTCCTAGTAATAGAACAATCAGCATAACCATGGGCTTTTTAAATATTGAAGGTAATGACAAGGTTCTCACCTCTTTTTATGTTGGTATGAATAAAGACGTTGTCATTAAGGAAAAAGTTTCCAATATTCCGCATTCAATTCAAAAATAAAAAAACGGCTGAACCTCAACATTCATCGAGGCGCAGCCGTCTTCGGGTTTAATCTTTAATTAGCCCTTTTTTGATTAGAAAGTCATGTGCTACATCCTGTTCCTTGAGTGCATCCACATCTACCTCAGCGTTCAATCCCTGCATTTCCTCTTCGGAAATCAAACCCTTCAACTGGTTCAGAATCCCTTCCAGCTCAGGGTATTTATCCAAGGTCTCCTGACGAATGACCGGACCTGCATCATAAGGGGGGAAGAACTGTTTGTCATCCTGTAGAATTACCAGATCATGAACCTTAATCTGAGCATCCGTCGCGTAGGCATTGGTTACATCCGTTTCGCCATCCTCGATCGCACGGTACATTATTCCATGATCCATTCCCTTGGATTGCTTAAAGTTCATGCCGTACAGCTTTTTGATACCCGGATATCCATCTTCACGGTCCAAGAATTCGAACTCAACACCAAGAACCATATCACTGGATACTTTAGCCAGATCACTGAATGTTTTAAGTTTATAGGTCTCCGCCGTTTTACGAGTTACGGCCAAAGTGTAAGTGTTATTGAAACCAAAGGGCTCCAAGAAAGCTAAACCATCTTTTTTCACCAATTCTTTGGTTTTAGCTAGAGATTCCTCAGAGGTACCTGTCTTCTCTTGGTAATAGTTCGCAACAATAGTCCCCGTATAGTCGGGATATAACTGGATTTCGTTATTCTCAAGCGCTGTCCAAGCCACGTTCGAGCCTCCCAGGTTTACCTGTCGCTTGACTGATATATCCGTCTTGTCTTCAATCAAATCGGCCATCATGTGGGCAAGCAGTACATTTTCTGTGAAGTTTTTGGATCCAATGGTGATTTCTCCACCCTTGCCCGCAGCAGCATTATTATTATCCTTTGCTCCCCCACATCCAGCAAGTAACGTACTTAGTAGTATGGTAATCAAAATACTTATTTTCATTGTTGTAGTTTTCATAAATTTCCTCTCTTTTTCAGGGTTCCCGATTAAACTTTTAAGCCTTTCGGGGTCGTGACTTTTTCTAATAATCCTAGTAAATAGTCTAGAACTAGCGCAAGAAGGGCTGCCGGAATGGCACCTAGTAAAGTAAGGGCTTCAATATTCCGTTGGATCCCTAAGAAAATAAATTCCCCAAGGCCTCCAGCTCCGATAAAAGCAGCAAGCGTTGCTGTCCCCACATTTATTACAGCTGCAGTTCTAATTCCCGCCATAATTACGCTTAATGCTAAAGGAAGCTGAACGCGGAATAGAATCTGCCAGTTTTTCATTCCCATCCCTCTGGCTGCTTCTACAATTGATTGATCTACATCAGTAATTCCCGTATAGGTGTTCCTAACAATCGGCAGCAATGAATACAGAAATAAGGCTACAACCGCTGTCTTCATCCCGATGCCGAACAGAGGAATCATAAATCCAAGCATAGCCAAACTCGGAATCGTCTGGAGGATACCCGCCGCACCTAAAGTAATACCTTTCAAACGGGTAATCCGAGTGATCATGATACCGAGCATAATGCCAACAATAACCGCAAACAGCATAGATAAGAACACAAGCTCAATATGTACACCTAAGGAATGAACAAGATCTGCTCTGCGAATATCTAGTTGATGCACTATTTGCTGCCATAAGGACTGATCCTTCATATCGTTGTCTCCTCCTTATCCCCTTCCCATTGAGAGGCAAAAGCGGTCAAAAGAGTTCCTCTTGTAACAAGGCCAGCAATTTTTCCCTCTGCGGTTACAACGGGAATGATGCCAAAGGGAGCCTGCGTAATCAGGGCCAATGCATCTCTTGCTGTTGCCGTATCCTGCAGCATTACCTTAGGTGGGGTCATAATTTCCTGGATAGTACTGAATTGCTCCATCTTGGCAACAACCTCATAAGCGGAGACAATACCCAGCAATATCCCTTTCTCATCCCCAATCAACAGTGTATCCATTTTGCGTTGGCGCATAAAGGTTAGTGCTTTGGCAAGTGAGCGTCCAGGTAGACTTGTGGATGGGTTATCCCGCATGACTTCGGTTACAGGGATATATTCAGGATTTTGATAGATGCGATTCTTTCCAATAAAAGACTCTACAAAGTCATTCACTGGATTGCTAAGCAATTCATACGGTGTATCTATTTGCACGATCTCTCCATCTTTAAGAATGGCAATTTTGTCACCCAGCTTCAGTGCTTCGTCCATATCATGGGTTACAAAGACAATGGTTTTCTTCACTTCCTGCTGTAATCGCAGCAATTCATCCTGTAACTGCTCCCGAGTAATTGGGTCCAACGCTCCAAATGGCTCATCCATCAGTACAATTTCAGGATCTGCAGCCAATGCACGTGCAACTCCAACACGCTGCTGTTGTCCTCCTGACAATTGCTTCGGGTACCTTTTCGCGTAGATAGTGGGATCAAGTCCAACCAGCTCCAGCATTTCTAGAACGCGCTCTTTTTTCTTATTCGTGTCCCACCCCTTTAAGTCAGGAATAAGACCTACATTATCTTCAATCGTATAATGTGGAAACAAGCCAGCCTGTTGAATGACATAACCGATACTTTTGCGCAGTGTAACTACGTTTTCCTTCGTGATATCCTTACCGTGAATATAAATCTTACCTGACGTATGTGGAACAAGACGATTAATCATTTTCATAGTTGTCGTTTTTCCGCATCCGCTGGGACCGATTAGAACTAGAATTTCCCCAGTTTCAATTTCGAAGCTAATATTTTTTACGGCTTGAAAGCCGTTGGGATACGTCTTGCCGACACCTTCAAATTTAAGCATTGGATTCCTCCTCAAGTGAATTAACTATAACACTAACTGACAACTTATAGTAATATTTAAAGTTGTTTGTTTAATAATGGTAATTTTAAGCGCAAAAAAAAGGCTATCCAGGTAGCAATACCTTTGGATAACCCTTGTACCTGATTCATATATTATTTGCCGAATTCTTCATTAATAAACTGCTTGGTTCTTTGGTACATATTGTGATCACCCACTAAAACTAACACATCTTTTCCTCGTAAAATCACATGCGGCCCCGGGGAAATTGTAACATTCGTTCCTCTTCGCAACGCGATCACCGTGCCTCCAGTATTTTGCCAAAACTGCAATGCGCTAATGGACTTCCCAATGACATGAGATTCTTCCTGGATTGTAATTTCTACCGGATGGTAGGGCTTTAAGTTCTGAAGTCGATCCGACGCCTCAATAATCTCGTTATGAAGCTTCTCGAATTTACGATCAATTTCTTTTTTTTCCAACAACAGCTGCTGTAGATCCTGCTTCAGGGAGTACGCGGATTTCAAATAATTGTTCCTGTTTATATAATCATGCGCTTTAAGGTCGGATACGACAATAATCTCTTTACCTTGAGAGACAAACACAATATCCTCATCTTTTAACAAGCCCATAGCTTTGCGAATGGTCTCAGGTGAAACGTGGTATTGCCCAGCCAATAGAGAACGTCCTGAAATTTTACTATCGACAGGAAATTCCCCGCTGACGATTCTTTGAGCAATATCCAGAGCTATGGATTTATAACCAGCCATTTCTTGCATAGACAATGTCGACCCCTTACTTATGCATAATTAGTACAATGAACTAGGCTCAAGTATACCTCTTTTTCATTGCTTGCGATATTCCCTCGGTGTCTGACCCGTGGCTTTTTTAAAGACTCTGCTGAAATATTTCTCATCCTCATAGCCGACGAGCTCCGAAATTTGTGATAATCGCATATTCGTATTTTGCAGCAGGACCTTGGCTTTATCTACTCTCAGGTTGGTTAAATAGTCGGATAGGTTCTCCCCTGTCACTTGTTTGAACTTACGGGAGACATTCTCTCTACTGATATAAAAGCGTTCGGCAATATGCTGGAGTGTCATGTCCTCTTGATAATGTTGGTCCAAATAATTCCTGATTTCGAGGATGATTTTACTGTCTGTACTCTGAGTCAGTCCACCCTCCTTAGACAGCTTCAGCAGCAGCGCCTTGAGTTGATCTCTCCAAGCATCCACCGTAAAGAGTCCTTCCGTATCATAACAAGGTGCGAAATGAATGTTCTCCTTGGCAAAAAGCTCATCGCCCCACTGCTCTTTACTCCAACGGGTAAGAATGATCCCAATCTCTTCTTCCCATCGCTGGATACTTCTCTCCGTAAGAAGCGTCAGACCGGTGAGATATTCCGCCCAATCATCAACGGCTCGATACATTCGTTCCATTTCTCCAGACAGGACGGATATTCTGAACCTTTCCAGTTCCGCCGGGAGAGAGGGATCTGCTTTGGTATTTACATCGTCAAGCTCTTCCCGGTAGAGGTGAATCCTGCCTTGCTTTTGTAGAATATTCCGCCCGATAAGTCCCTGACGAGCCTGACGGAAAGCATTCGGAAGCTGAGACGGAAAAGCATTGGTTGCACTTAAACCGATATCCAGCTGTATACCGTAGGCTCGTTGAATAGATTCATTCATGTGAAGTACCCAATTCTCAGCCTCCTCCACCGTATTCCAGAATAGGACGACGATATCTGTATCCGCAAGCCAATACCGAAAAGCAAATCCGCTGCGCTGCGGGGAAATGACTTCATTGCAGACATTCGCCAGTACAAAGGACGTTAACTGTAAATCTCCATGGAATCTCTCTAACAAACGGCAGTTAGCCGACTTCAACGAGATAACAGCAATCCGGCAGGTTTCAGTCCCCTTAAGCAAACCCAGTTCTTCAGAGAGCGAACCCGCAAGTTCCTGATAAGAACGCGTTCCTGACACCAGATCCGATAATGTCTTATCCCAATAAAGTGGACGCAGGACATTGAGCTGGATATTCTGACGGTTGAGGAGCTCCCGCTCCTGCTCCTCTTTTCTCCACATTTCAAAAGCACGCTCTGCGGCAGCGATTAATTGCTTACTGTTCAAGGGTTTGAGCAGGTAATCCGTTCCCCCGTATACGATCGCTGGTTTCACATAACTGAAATCCTGGTATCCGCTGATCACAATGGTTTTTGTATTCGGAGAATGCTTGTGCAGCCACTCCAGCAGCTCTGCCCCGTCCAGCAAAGGCATCTTCATATCTGTAAAAATAACGGCGGGACGCTGCTTTTCAATAATCTCTATGGCTTCTTGACCGTTTGTGGCTTCGTAAATCTCAGAGATCCCGTGTTCGTCCCAAGGGATAAAGTATCGGATGGCTTCGCGCACATGCCTTTCATCATCAACAATCAGTACCTTCAACTCTCTTCCCCCCTTTTCAATCCCCGTTCCTCATTCAAGGGGATGATCATAGTAACCGTTACGCCGTTATCTACATTCCTGTCCATTCTTAACTGGGCCTCTTCGCTAATCTGCAACCGAAGTCTGGCCAGCACGTTGCGTAGACCGATTTCTTCGTGATCTGTTCCTTGAATATTCATCAGACCCGCTTCGAGCTCTGCCAGATGCTCCGTGGATATCCCTTTCCCATTATCCTTGACAGCAATCACTAATCGTTCGTTATCATCCAAGCTGCAGCTTATGGAAACAAGGCCTTGTCTGATCCCATCCTCAAAGCCATGCTTGAAAATATTTTCTACAAGAGGTTGGAGAATCATCTTGGGAACAATGATAGCTCTAACCGCTTCCTCGACATCTATATTCAACTGGAGCTCCTCTTCGCCGAACCTCTCTTTTTGCAAAATCATATAATTCTCTACATGCTCAATTTCATCCTGAAGCGGTACATGCGTACGTTCCGTGGTCATCGAATACCGCATGATGCTTCCCAATGAATAGATGAGATCATACACCTTCGGCGCATTATACCGCAATGACAGCGTAGCAATAGACTGCAGTGCATTATAGAGAAAATGAGGATTCACTTGCGCTTGAAGCGCCTTTAGCTGGTTGGTTTTATTGGCAATTTCCAGTCGGTACTCTTTCAGAATGAGGTCGTTGATGGTTCGGGTCATTCCGGTAATCTTCCGGGTCAGCAGGCCGAATTCATCCTCTCTCTCGGAGTCCACGTAGGCATCCAATTGACCGATTTGCACCTTCTGCGTATAAGATATTAACTTTTTGATCGGTCTTGTAAATCCGAAAGAAATTAGAACCGCTGCAATCCCTCCAATAATCAAGAATAGAATGCCGACACCGCCATTAATACGCGTGATCGTCCTAGCGTCACTATACAAATCCTCATAAGGGACCAGCTTAACAATTTTACCTTTGAATAGCGTAGAGTCTATATTTCTAAACATAACAATTCCCTCAAAATCCCGGTCGTTCCAAGTGAAATGTCCGTTGTTCTTGTTGGGGGGAAGTTGGCTCCAACCCGCTTGAATCGTCTTCCCAATCCATTCCGGATCGGAGGCGAATAGGGCCTCTCCTTGTTCATTCAGCATATACAGACGTTCTGTTTCCGAATTATACATAGACTTGGCTATACTTTCTAGCTCTGTTAATCGAAAATCCATGGAAAGATCGGCCAGGACATCAGCACTTGGGGTCCGATATATCGGGAAATGCGCACTGAACACCGGGACCTGTCCCGGTTTATGATTTAAAAAACCTGATTTCACACCGTACTGATGATCCATGTGGGTAACCTCAACAAAGGGGCGGTTAGAGCCGTTGGGATTGGTCTTTGGAGTATATCTATCATTAAATTCCCTGCGGAATAACCCTCCGAGCACGGTATTAGATTGCTTCCCCGCACGGACAAATAAATGGATTTGGAACATATTCTCGTCCGATTGGAACAGGTTATACAGCTGAGTAGCGATAATGCCCCGGTTATCCGGTATGGCGGAACCCCCGGCAGCATTGCTTTTAGCCAGAAGAAGGGCAGTATAGAACGAGCCTGGAACATTGATTCCGCTGTATAAAGATAAAGCACGCTGATTGATTCCACTTAGATAGTTGCTAAGATTGGCTTCCCCCAAAGTCAACAGCTTCGTGTTCTGCTTCACCGATTGCTCGGTGACCGACTGCTTCGTATAGAGATAGGAGATCGTTACCGAAATGCCTGCCGGAATGACAGTTGCCAGAAGGACAAGCGCCATGAGCCGGGTTCTAATACTGTTTCTAAACATGCTAATCCTCCCCTTAAATGCTTCAGCATTATATTACTGCAATATAATCCACTTTTATAGTCATCAAATTGAGTGTTGGGGTTGGGCGGGCTTTTTTATAATAGAGTCAAGATCAAGTAAACCACCAAAAAGGAGAACCTTATGAGAAAAGCATTGCACCTTAAAAAAGGCTGGGGCCAGCAAATCGTATTTTTGGGACCGTGTCTTCTCTTCTTCCTGACCATAGTGGTCACACCCTTTATCCTCGGATTCTACTATTCCTCCACGGACTGGAATGGACTGGATCTCGACAAAGCCGTCTGGACCGGTTCAGCGAACTGGAAGCGTATCTTTATGAATGACGATAAGTTCTGGGATTCCTTGTACTTCACACTCCGTTTCACAGCTGTGGCTGTGGTTGGAGCTAATGTTCTGGGACTTCTGCTTGCCTTCATTTTGATGACCGCGCTGAAGACCAAAAAGATTCTCCGCACCATCTTTTTCATGCCAAACGTGATTGGTGGAATTTTGCTCGGGTATATCTGGCAGTTTATTTTCACCAAAGGCTTCAACACGATTGGCGATTTAACAGGAATTTCTTTCTTCAATCTACCGTGGCTCGGGACTCCAAGTACCGGATTCTGGGGATTAGTCATTGTGTTCATCTGGCAAACCGCCGGGTATATGATGGTCATCTATATTGCAGCCCTTGCAGGCATTCCGAAGGATCTGATTGAAGCCGCTAAAATTGACGGGGCACGCGCTCCGCAGTTATTCAAAAGCGTCTACGTGCCTTTGATTATGCCGGCGATTACGATCTGTCTTTTCCTGACTACTTCCAATGCCTTCAAAATGTTCGATCTCAACCTATCGCTCACCAAAGGCGGTCCGGGTACCTCAACCCAGTCGCTCGCTTACAACATTTATGCAGAGGCACTGATTAATAACCGTTATGGTCTTGGTACAGCGAAAGCCCTTCTGTTCTTCTTCGCCGTCTCGATCATCACGGTTACCCAAGTATGGATTACCAAAAGAAAAGAGGTGTCAGCATAATGCAAGAGACTAGCAGATACCGGCTGAGTACATTCATACTAGAGATTGCGGCCATTCTTCTTGCGCTTATTTTTCTATCCCCGTTCTATCTGGTGCTGACCAATTCAGTGAAGGGTCTTCGGGAAATTCTGGTGGATGCCGCGTCCTTTCCAGAAGTCTTTAAATGGGCGAATTATGCAGATGTATGGAAAATCATCGACTTTCCAAAAGCCTTTTGGAACTCTTTTCAAATTACTGCACTGAGCGTAATCTTCATCGTTCTGTTCAGTTCCATGGCTGCTTATCAAATCGTTAGAAGGCCGTCGAAATTCAATTCATTCGTATTCCTGCTGCTGATCTCAGCGATGATTATTCCCTTTCAGTCCCTGATGCTTCAGTTGGTTCGTGTAACGAGTATTTTGGAGCTCCGTGGGGAAATATACGGAATTGTAGCCTGTTATCTGGGCTTCGGCATGCCGCTTTCAGTGTTCCTATTTCATGGATTTATCAAAACCGTTCCTTATGAACTGGAAGAAGCCGCCCGTGTAGACGGTTCGAATCCATATGGAGTGTTCTTCCGCATCGTCTTCCCGCTGCTCATGCCTATCATTGTTACGGTCATTATTCTGAATACCTTGTGGATCTGGAACGACTACCTGCTGCCTGTTCTAGTTATCGGAGGCAATAAGGATTTAACCACACTGCCTGTAGCTGTTACCAAGTTCTTTGGTCAATATACGAAAAAATGGGATCTTGCTCTGCCTGGTCTGGTAATGGCGATCACCCCTATACTGCTGTTCTTCCTTACTCTGCAAAAGTATATCGTCGAAGGGGTAACCTCAGGGTCGGTCAAGGGATAGCTGCAACAATATCCACTTTTTCTAGCAAAATATTAAGTTTTAGTTGTTTCACAATTGCTATAGGATCAAGTTGTAAGAACTTAAACCCAGGGAGGTTATACAAATGAAAAGGCTTGCATTCATATCCGCAATCGTTTGCACTTTGATTATCGCAGGGTGCGGCAACAGTGGCAATAATAACGCCGCAGTCAATGGCAACGCAAATAATGGGAAAGAAACGGCTGCTCCGGAAGCCACTACAACCCCTAAGAAAGATGTCACCATCAAGATGTTCCAGTTCAAGGTTGAGATTGCCGAACAACTGAATGCTCTCGCAGAAGAATATGAGAAAGAAACCGGAGTAAAGGTTGAGGTAGAAACACATGGCGGCGGTGAAGATTACGGCGCATTGCTTAAGGCTGAAATCGCGTCCGGTTCAGAGCCTGAGATCTTCAATAACGGTGGATATTCAGCCCTCGTTCCATACATGGACCGGGCGACAGACCTGTCAGCTGAGCCATGGGCTAAAGATTTGATTCCAACCTCCAAAATGCCTGCAACCGTTGACGGCAAGCTGTATGGTATGCCGATGAATGTTGAAGGCTATGGCTTGATTTACAACAAAGCATTGTTTGAAAAAGCCGGGATTACTGCAGAACCTAAGACACTTCCGGAATTGAAGGCTGCCGTAGAGAAACTTAAGGCTGCCAAAATCACTCCTTTCGAAGCTACGAACGAGTGGTGGTCCATGGGAATTCACATGGTGAATGTAGGTCTTGCCCACCAAGAAGACCCTAAGAAATTTATCGAAGATCTTAAGGCTGGAACACAAACCATTAAAGGTAACGAAGTATTCATTCAATGGCTGGATATGGTAGATCTGATCTTCAGCAACGCTCAAAAGGATAAAATGACTACGGACTACGCTACTCAAGTTGCTGATTTCGCTTCCGGTAAAGCAGCCATGATGATGCAAGGGAACTGGACACAAGGCGATATCGACAAGATTGACCCTGCTCTGGATTTAGGCATTCTTCCACTCCCAATCAGTGATGCAGAAGGCACCATTCTGGTTGGTGTTCCGAACAACTATATCGTCAATAGCAAATCAGAGCATCCTGAAGAAGCAAAAGCCTTCCTGACTTGGCTCGTTTCCTCGGAATCCGGCAAAAAGTATTTAACTAAGGAATTCAAGTTCATCCCTGCATTGACTAACATCGAGACCAAAGCTGAAGATATCGGTAAAGTCGCTGTTGCCGTGCAGGAGAAATCCTCCACAGCACTCGGTTGGAACTGGGATATGTTCCCTGATGGCGTAACCCAAGGCTTCGGTGCTGCTATGCAAGAATACCTCGGCGAGCAAATCAGCCGTGATCAGCTCTTGGAGAAATTAGATAAAGCGGTTCAGGATATTGTGAAGCAATAATCATTTCAAATTCAATCTAGATCCACAAGAAAACCCAGCCTCATTAGTCCATCAGGATATATCCTGACCGGCTATCTGTGAGCTGGGTTTTTGTTGTTTACTTAGCTATCCATTACTCAATGTACGAAGCCAATCAACGCAACCACTGATTCGCTAAGAATCCACATTGCTCCTATAAAACAAATTACAGGAATTGAGTATACACTTGCCTTGTTTATTAAATCCTTAGTTTTAATTTCTATGGCTTGAAATTTATCTTTAAATTTTTTATATGAGAAATAGATTACAAGCATAGGCATTATATAAATAATACAATATATTGCCAGAATAGAGATTACTACTAATAAAGATAATTCCTTAGCTAAAAGAACGCTTATAAATCCAATATAAGGTATAGCTGTCGGAGCGTCACTTAGGGTTGAAATAATAGCTAATCCTATTATGGCTTTAGGAGTCACATTTTCAATTTTAATAAAATTAACTTCTTTAATAGACTCCTTTTTCTTAATTATTTTTATAACTTTAATACTGAATTTTACTCCTACTCCTAAAAGCACTAGACCTAAAATAATACCAAGTATGGATATTTCAAAGGTATATCTCGTTATTAAACCCACTATAAAAGATTTGATAAGTTTGTTAATTCCATAATAAAAAGAAATTCCTACTATAAAATAAGTTATGAATGTTCCCCATATAAATATAACTGAATACTTTAGATTTTTAACCATTGGAATTAGAATAATAAGCGTAGCTATAGTGGCCGGGTTTAAACAATCAATAAAACCTAAAGTTACTAACGCGATTATTAATTGAATCATGTTTCCTCCCTTCCTATTAACTGCTAGAATTCTATCTATTTTCAGTATAAAGTCTATTGTAACAATAGAGTCAACTATGTTATTAATATTTGTATTTCTACTATGTAATCATCTGGATTTACTGTAGCGATACCACTTATTAAGGATATTTCATAATATTTATCGTCAACTTTATAGTTGTTTTCCTCTATGAATTTCAATAGTTTTTTATAATAGTTCTCGCTATTAGTCTCCACACCTCGATATAGAACACATAAATATTCACCACTTGGAATAACTTTTATATTCTTATGGTTATATATTGAAGAAATTTCTTCAATTAATATAAAAATATCCTCATAAATAATCTTGTTTTCTTCAATTACACTAGTTACCCCTATACAGCCCTCAATAATATTTTCTTTTTCTAATATTAATCCTACATTTCTTAAGGCAAGTATTACACTATCATCATTAGTTAAGTCATTTTTGCCATTCTCTAAGGGTATATATACGTACTTTCTCTCTTCCATCCTTTTTACATACACACTTCCAAAATCTTTCCTTGTTATTCCCTCTTTAATGTTGTGTATTTTATAAGAAAGAGCCGACTTAATGTTTTTAAGCTCTTTTATTTTTTTATCGATTAAATTCTTTTGCTCTTCTAATTTTATTAATAACTCTTCCAAACTCTCACTTTCTAGAACAATACTCCTAATTTCCTCCAACGACAGTCCCATGTACTTCAAACTCTTTATGACATCCACGTAAGGTATCTGATCAATAGCATAATATCTATATTTACTATTTTCATCTATATATGATGGTTTTAGCAGCCCTATTTTATCGTAGTGCCTTAAAGCCTGTATGGATATATTATTTATTTTTGACATCTCACCAATTGAAATATACTTTTTCATAAATCACCTCTATATCTACAGATTGATTTACCTTATTCATATCACCCTCGAATGTATCTTCCTCCAGAAAACGTGCCGTATTGGGATCATACCACCGTGCCCCTATATTGAACAACTGTGTAGGCGTTCAGTAAATTGCCTGTGCTATCCGGAAGTTCAACGACATCTTGATGACCGTTTCTGATCATCTCTTAGCTCGTAACACGTCCTTCACACACAAAAGGCCAACCCGTCTTCTGTGGTTGACCTAATAATATGAAATAGTATTCTGTAACTACATATTTATCTAGTTAACAAATCATGCAGTTCCTTAGCCTCTTCATTCTCAGGCTCCAACGTTAACGCTCTTCGTGTATAATTCCCTGCCGCTTCCTCCATACCAAGCTCGTAGCAGCAAATCGCCAGACTATAGAGCACCGTCATTACGGGTTCTTCCTCATTGGCCTGGAGAGATCGCTCCAAGAACATTAGTGCGTCCTCGAACATGTCCATTTCATACAGCAGCAGCCCGCAGTCCAGTGCCAAGTCATAGTTCTGCGCCAAAGGATAGTAGCCTGTCCACATCAAATGAATGCCTCGCTGAATATCCAGCATCTCTTCATCACTGCCCTCTTGCAGCAGCTCTGAAATGCGTTCTGCGCTCTGGATGAACAGTTCAGCATCATATCCGCCCAGTCGCCAAAAGGCCAGAATTTGCTGTAATCCCATCGTTTCGAATTGCTGATCCACCCATTCCTTCATACTGAAGAAATCATCCGGTCCAAATCGTTCGATAAACCGCTGATAAGCTAGACGGGTATTGGCATAGCTCATAGGTGTCTGAACCACAAGAATGCAGCCGATATTCAAGTTTTTATAGTGATGTGCAGTGAATTGAGCGTGTGCTCCTCTTTGCTCCAAAACATGCTGAATCGCATGATAGTTCGCCGTCAGAGAGAAGCTTCCATGATGAATAAGCTTAGGCGGTTCAGCAAATTCCCAGTTCTCCAGCCTGTGATCGCCTTTATCTGCTGTTAGTAGAGCATATCCTTCCTTAGACAGCCGGCTCAAACGCTCCAGACATTCCAGACCCACAACAGGGAACAGAATATGCGAATCCTCAAGCTTCTGCTGATAGAGTTCAATAACACTATGATAAGGATATGTTGCCTGTTCATACTCAGCGGCTCGTCGATAATGATACTCGGGAACAATACGCTCCAGAACCTCTGAAGGTGTAAGGTCATCGGCATCCTCCGGCAGTTGAACCGACACCTGACATTCAAAAATCTTGCCTTCATCTACATAGAGAAGCTCTTGCGGAATACTGTCAAAAAAGTAATTCGCCACAATCAGCAACGGCTGCTGCAAATCCCCTGTCCGAACCACTTCCTTCGACTGTAACAAACGTAATTCTGTATCCTGCACGGCGTCAAAAAGGGCAAAATCCAGCACTCCCTGCTCGACAAAAGGGCGTAAACCGGGGTGCTGCTGCCATGTGGAAATATTTTTAGCAGGTAAATCACTCATCACGTAACGAAAAGGGGGTAACGAGATTCCGGCATAGTCAATAATTTCACACAGCTTCTTCAGGATATGAAAAGCTAATCGACCCGCCCCGGCTCCCAGCTCGAGTATAGTAACTGGATCTGTAGTATAGCCTTGATGGGCCCGATCCTGAAGGAATCCGAAGATCATCTCGGCATAGGCCGTGGCAATCATCGGATTATTCGTAATGTACTGCGGAACCGCATCATTATCCCATGCCTTAGTCCCTTGTTCTTCATAATAAGTACGCTGGAGCTCCCAAATGGGTGCTTCACTGAAGCGGTAAACGGACTTAGACTCTTCGGTATGTGTCATTGATTTAGCCTACTTTTCTTTATATTAAAGGACAATTGCACAAGCTACATCATTTTCTCAAACAATCATCTCAAACACCAGAAACAAATTCAACGAGACGACTAATCCTGAAATGATCCAGCCTAAAGTTGCGGTAATTCGGTGATTGACCAGACTGCCCATAATGGAACGGTTACTTGTAAATATGACTAATGGAATAAGGGCAAAAGCAATCCCAAAGGATAAAATAACCTGACTCATTACCAGCGCCTGTGTTGGATTAATGCCGAACATGATAATGGCTAACGGAGGAATCGTGGTGATTGCCCGCCGAACATATAAGTTAATTCTTTTATTAATAAAACCCTGCATAACCACATCACCCGCCATCGTCCCTACCGATGAACTGGAAAGTCCGGCAATTAGAAGCCCTAAACCAAACGAAATCGCTGTTGCGGGTCCAATAAGATGTCTAAACTGGTCAAAGGCAACACTCAAATCTTCAACCACTAGACCATTCTTGAAGAATAGAGCGGCCGCTACGACTACCATTGCCATATTCACAGCACCCGCGATAACCATAGCAATCATAATATCGATGAATTCCAACTTGAAAATTTGTTTCTTCTCGTCTTCATTTTTACCTACTACCCGGTTTTGGGTGAGAGCTGAATGCAGATAAATCGCATGCGGCATCACCGTCGTGCCTAATATACCCGCTGCTAATAATATGCTGTCCACACCTTGAAATCTCGGGGTAAATATCCCTGCTGCAACAGCACCCAGATCTGGCTTGGCTACTATAACCTGAAAGGCAAAGGCCAGCACCACGATCAATACCATCCCCGCGATCCCGGCTTCCAACGTTCGATATCCGCGCCGTTGCAGCTCTAGTATAGCGAATGAACCAACAGCTGTAATCAGTGCAGCAGGCAGCATAGGAATACCAAACAGCAGATACAGCCCCAATGCTGCTCCTATAAATTCTGCCAAATCCGTGGCAATGATTACGAGCTCACTCTGAATCCAGAGGAAGAAGGATACCCTTTTGGGGAACCTTTCGCGCGCAACCTCGGGCAAATTCTTACCTGTAGCAATACCTAACTTTGCGGACAAAGACTGTATTAGAACAGCCATTAAATTAGAGGCGAATATCACCCATATTGAACACTCCCGCCACCTGTAGAGGTGGAGGATTCTTGGGTAGTTGCTTCCAATGAAGCAGAGTTGTGATAATCCAATTCCCCAAAATGGAAAACCGAATCCCAAGCGATCCCTGTGGTTCCCACAGTTGAATGTATCCTTCTATATAGCCATTTGTTTGATGTTGTGTGCAGCATTCTCATCCCGATCATGAAGTGCATCACAACATGGACAGGTCCACTGCCGCACCGAAAGGTTTTTCACTTCTTGGTTGATGAAGCCGCACACATGACACGTTTGGCTGGTGGGTGCGAAGGTGTGAGCCATCTTAACCGTCCGTCCGTACCAACTCGCCTTGTATGTAATTTGGCGTTCGAACTCGCTCCAAGACGCATCGGCAATCGATTTCGCCAGCTTATGATTTTTGAGCATATTCGCTACACGAAGATTTTCAATGCTGATCGTTTGGTTTTCACGGATCAGCCTGGTCGTGAGTTGGTGCAAAAAATCATGGCGACCGTTCGCAATCTTCTCGTGGATTTGGGCAACCTTCTGCTTGGCTTTTAACCAATTGGAGCCGCCTCTCATGCGACGAGTCATGCGGCGTTGCCAGAAGGCTAACTTCTTCTCGTAGTGGCGAAACCACTTCGGATTGGCCACTCGTAATCCATCGGAGCAGACCGCAAACTCCTTGAGTCCAAGGTCTATGCCAATCACCTTGTTGTTCTGCGGCAGGGGATGTATGTCAACTTCACAGACAATGGATGCAAAATACTTACCAGCCGCATTTCGTCGCACGGTGGCAGAAAGGATGCGTCCCTCTAAGGCTCGGGAGTTGGCAAACCGAACCCAACCGAGCTTCGGGAGCTTAAGTTTGTTTTCTTTCATTGCAATGTTGCCGTTGGTCTGTTTCGTAGTATAGCTTTGCACGGGATGCTTACGGCTTTTAAACCGTGGAGCCTGATTCTGTTTTTTAAAGAACCGATCAAAGCTATCTGCTACGTGTCGAACGGCGGATTGCAAGGCAATACTATCCACCGTTTTGAGCCACTCAAATTGCCCTTTGAGAGCAGGAAGTTGTGTGGCACAAGTGTTGTAGGATAAGCCCTTTCCAGTTGTCGCATAGGTATTGTTCCATAGTCCCAAGAAATGATTGAACACAAAACGGCAACAGCCAAACATCTGATGGATGAGTTGCTGTTGTTCCTTTGTCGGATAGATTCGGTACTTATAAGCTTTATGGACACGTTTTTGTGTACCAGAATCTTGATCCGATGACAGCATGCCACACATCTCCTTTCAAAAGGGTTATAGGGATATATTAGCACATATGTTCGGTTTCTTAAACCGCCGATTCATCCCCAACCTATAGAGGTAGGGGTGTTCTTGGCTTTTATTGATAAAAGCTGGACCGAGGAAAGGAAGGATTCTTCTGATCCCTTTAATATCTCCTCTTAATACCGCTTCTGCGGATATCTTTTGTCTTTTATGTTTCACTAATTTTTGTTTAACTACGCTTTGCTCGATCATTGTAATCCCTCCTCTACCCTACAGATGTTGTTGTTACCCATAGTCTGCAATTATAAAAATGTAAATCTTACATGTTAATCCTTGTTAAAGGGTACGAAAAAGAGGCTGTGCCCAATGGGGTGTGAAATAAAAATCCACAACACATTGGGTCAACAGCCCCTAAGAAAGCAACCTTTATTGAATTCCTAATCTATTCATTATTTACTCTCTGTGCTATAAAAACCATTCAATATATCCAGCATCTCTTGCTTTATGCTGATATCCGGGCGCTTTTCTTTGGCTAGGCTAGCTGCATCTTCTACACTGGAAGCCAAGCCTAGCTCTATTAATAAGCCTGTGGCTACTGTACCGGTGCGGTTTCGTCCGCCTGCGCAGTGGAAGTATACTGTTTTGTTGCTGTCCACGGCTTCCTTAACCGCCAAGATCGCTGCATGCACAGAACCTTCTTGACCTGTCTCATCTTCTACTATCGGAAAATGATGACGGGTTACATCGGCCGGAAAGCCTTCAGCCTTAGTTCCGGTATCTCTCAAATCGAAAACATCCGAAATCTCTTGCTCCCGGAGTGCTTCCATCAAAGCCGCTTCCCCACCAATATATACTTTTCCTTCAATTAACTCATGATAATTTGCCACTATAGCTCTCTCCCTTATCTCTTTATTGATATTTTGATGCTCCAAGGATCTTCAATTGCTCATAGCCTGCTATTTCTTGCGCCTCCCAGGGAATAATCACAGCGTGATTACTAGAAAACTCTACAATCTGCTTTATCCAGGCCTTCTCCGCCTCCGCCCGACCTTTTAATATAGGATCAGTCGTTCCAGAAGCCGCAAAGCTTTGATTGATTACCCACCACTTGGCTGGGATGCCTGCCCGTTTCAGATCTGTTTCCAACCGTGCCGCTTCGTATACCGGTGTGGCTTCAGCTAATGTAACTATAACTACACTTGTTTCTTTAGGGTCGCGAAGTCTAGGCAGCAACTGCTGCACCGAATTCGGAATCAGGCCTGAGGATCGAGCAACCTCCTTGTGGTATTCCTGCGTTGCATCGAGCAGCAGCAAAGTATGCCCGGTGGGAGCTGTATCAATGACTACGATCTCTTCCTGTGAGCGCTCCACTAGATCTGCAAACGCCCGGAATACAGCAATTTCTTCGGTACATGGCGATCTTAAATCCTCTTCCAAAAAGGCCAGTCCTTCCTCATCCAATGAATCTGCATTTTGGCTGATGACCTCCGTTTGGTACCTCTCCAGTTCTACCTTGGGATCAATCCGGCTGAGTGAAATCATGCCTGAGGCTTCCCCAAAGATCTGGTCCAAATGGGCTGCCGGATCGGTAGTGCTCAGATGAACACGATGTCCGCGTTCTGCGAGTCCCACGGCAATAGCCGAAGCAACGGTTGTTTTCCCTACTCCGCCTTTGCCCATCGTGAAGATTACCCGAATACCATCTGTAGCTAATCCCTCTATGAGGGTGGAAAGCGCCGGGACAGACACTGGGCCTGTTGCATTAGGTACATCTGTAGCATTCCTTTGACCTGAATTAAAAAAATGACGCAAACTTTCAATCCCGGTTAGATTAAAAGAGGCTAAGGGGATTTGGTATCTCGGCAGGGATTGGATCGCTTCCGGTATATGCTCCATGGCATACTGCTGTCTTTCATAGAGGGCTGTGGATACAGAATCCCTCTCGGTGAAAGAATGAAGAACTCCGTTAATCAGCAGGGTTTGATTCCCTATCCCAATCTCCTGCAGTTCAGCAGAAGCACGAGCTGCCTCTATTAAGGGTGTCCGCTCGGGTCTGGTTACCAGAACTAATGTTGTGAGCGCTGGATCAGATAAGGTCATTACCGCTTGTTCATAAAGCTCTTTTTTAGCTTCAAGGCCAGCAAGCGGACCCAGACAGGATGCTCCATGTGTGCTTTCATTAAGAAATCCGCTCCAAGCTGTGGGAAGCTGTAATAAACGAAGGGTATGTCCTGTGGGTGCCGTATCAAACAGGATGTAATCATATTGAGACTTCAAAGGCTCATTAGTCAAGAGTGCCGTGAATTCATCAAAAGCAGCAATTTCTACCGTACAAGCTCCAGACAGTTGTTCTTCCATAGTGGCCAGCACGGAATCGGGCAATACTCCGCGATAAGGTTCCACTACTTTGGCTTTATAAGCCTCTGCGGCCATCACCGGATCCAGATTCGTAGCATAGAGATTAGGTATGTCTCCCACAGAAACCGGCACATTGGAAAGCTCCATCCCAAAGACATCCTGCAGATTCGACGCTGGGTCTGTACTAACCAGTAATACTCTTTTGCCGGAGTCCGCTAAGGCTACCGCTGTAGCGCAAGCCGTGGAGGTTTTGCCTACTCCCCCTTTTCCAGTAAAAAACAAGTAGGGTGTTCGTGCCATTACGTGCGGATCAAACGCAGTCCCCATCAGTGACCCTTCTCTCATTATTGTGATTTCAATTTGAGCTCCACCCGGACTTTAGGTTTCATTACAAGCTCGGAAGCCGGGATTCCAGACCACGACTCCAGCTCCTCATTGGAGGGGTAGCTTCGTTGTTTAACCACCTGGCCGTCCACGATAATCACTGGAAGAACATCCGGGCCGTGGTCCGTCAGTAATTGCTTTACAGTTGCATCGTCTACAAAAGCACCCGGCTCACTGGACAAATTAAAGCGAGATACAGAAATCCCCTTCTTCTTCAGGTTGTTTACAACAGCTGACATACGAATCAGTTCCGGGTCCACGCTTGGTCCGCATACTCCTGTAGAACAGCACATCGCCGGATCATAAATCACAATGGTTTTCATCTTCATACTCTCCCTTCTCTTCTAGAGAAAAAGCCGGGAGTCTTCCCGGCTAGCAGCTTGCACCCTTATTACTCGCCGGTATCCGCAAAACGTTTAATACGTTCCCCTACTTGATCACGAACCCGTTGGAATACCGCCCATTTCTCTTCATCGGTTCCTTGCGCTTTAGCCGGATCATCAAAACCCCAGTGTACACGTTTCACCGTGGGTGGTGTAATTGGGCATTTATCTGCGGCATCTCCGCATAGAGTTACTACCAGATCTGCAGTATTAAGCAGGTGGCTATCGATAATATCAGAGGTATGACTGGAAATATCAATTCCTACTTCATTCATAGCTTGAACAGCTTTTGGATTCAGACCATGAGCTTCAATTCCCGCACTATATACGTTCCAGCTATCCCCCAAATACTGCTTCGCCCAACCGTCAGCCATTTGGCTTCGGCAGGAATTTCCTGTGCATAAAAAGTAGATTGTTTTTTTGTCCATGATAGATCGTCCCCTTTATATTAAAAAATGGTTAAACGCAGATACAGTCCCAACAGAGTGATAAACAACGTCGGAATTGTTAAGATAATCCCTGTCTTAAAATAAGTTCCCCAGGAAATCTTAACGCCTTTGGACGATAACACATGCAGCCACAACAAGGTGGCGAGTGAACCGATGGGAGTGATCTTAGGCCCTAAGTCAGAACCGATCACGTTTGCGTATATCAAAGCCTCTCTGATGATTCCGCTGGTATTCGTGGCATCAATAGCGAGTGCGTCAATCATTACTGTAGGCATATTGTTCATCACCGATGAGATAAACGCGGCAATAAACCCCATCCCCATGGTTGCAGCGAATAGACCCTGATCGGCAGTCGCCTGTATCACATCCGCGAGCAAATCTGTAAGTCCGGCATTTCTTAGACCATACACTACGACATACATCCCAATGGAGAAAAATACGACAGCCCAAGGTGCCCCTTTAATCACTTCCGTGGTTTTAACAAAGGGACTCTTTCTCGCCATGAGCAGGAAAAAGACGGCGATCACTCCGGCAACCATGGAAACCGGAATGTTCAGAAATTCGCTGACAAAATACCCGATAAGCAGGACGGCGAGTACTACCCAGGACAACTGAAACATCTTCTTATCCTTGATGGCGTCCTGAGGGTTCTTCAACTGCGAGCTGTCAAACTTGCCGGGGATGCTTTTGCGGAAGAACAGGTATAACACCAGGATGCTCGCCACTAATGAGAATAGGTTAGGGATGATCATATGCCCTGCATATTCCATAAAGGTAATCCCGAAGAAGTCCGCAGACACGATGTTAACCAGATTACTGACGACTAGTGGCAGCGAAGTCGTATCCGCTATGAATCCACTGGCAATAATGAAAGGAAATACTTTCTTCTCATCAAAATTCAGGGCCCGCACCATCGCTAATACAATAGGTGTCAGAATGAGCGCAGCTCCGTCATTGGCGAAAAAGGCAGCCACGACCGCACCCAGAATGGTTACATATACGAACATCCGCAGACCATTCCCATGAGCAGCACGAGCCATATGTAGGGCAGCCCACTCAAAAAATCCGATTTTGTCCAGAATTAAAGAGATCAGGATGATGGCTACAAAAGCTAAAGTTGCATTCCACACGATCAAGGTTACATCCCTCACATCGGTGAAGCTAACCACGCCTACTAGCAAAGCCACTATAGCGCCGCCGCAGGCAGACCAACCAATCGATAGGTTCTTAGGCTGCCAAATGACGAACACTAAAGTAATAATAAAAATAATACTTGCCAAGATAATCACTGTGAGACCTCCATTGTAATTTTAGATTTCTACATTACTCACATGAAGCTACTACCGTTTCTTTATTCAAAAGGGATAGTATGGTGGTTGAATCCGGCAGTTGATCCAGAACCGCCCGGATGTAGGGCTTATCCTCAACATTTAAGGAATAGTGTACCCATTGTCCGCGCTTACTCTCTTTGACGATGCCCTGGCTCTTTAACTTTCTTAAATGCTGGCTAATTGCCGGTTGGGAAATATCGAAGATCGCCACAAATTCACATACACACCATTCCCGCTCTTTTAAAAGGGCAAGCATAGCTAGTCGTGTCTTGTCACCTAACAGCTTCAGGTCATCTGCTATAATCGATAATGCTTCCATATCTATTCCTCCTTCCCCCTACTTACATAAGCTTATGCTTATATTCTAATATACTACCTTCTAATTATCAACACCAAAAACTAGTTGTATTTTGCAAATACATGCGCTATAACTAAGACATGAGGTGATCTCCATGGAAAATGGACGTGAATTGTTCCAAATCATGACCCGGCGCTTTGGCCTGCTGAATAGAAACTGCTGTACTGTATGCGGTTGTGACATTTCCTTAGTACAAAGCCATCTGTTATATGAAATAGATCGGCAGCATAACCCTTCCATGCAGCAGGTTGCAGATATTCTATCAACGGATATAACTACCTTTAGCCGACAAGTTCAATCCCTTGTTAAAATGAATCTGGTCAAGAAAACACCCGATCCCAGCGATCGAAGAGTCTTCACTCTTTCACTGACTGCTGCGGGAAAAATGGTAGCTACCACCATTGATCAGGAAATGAACAATTACCTCGATGAAGTCTTCTCCCATATGACTGAATATGAGAAGGAAACGGTATTGCGGTCTGTGAAGCTGTTCAATGATGCTATGGGGAAATCAAGCAGATGTTGTGCACCTATAACCGGGTGATTTCTCTTGAGATGTATTTGTATTTTGCAAGTTTTCATCCAATTATAGAGCGAATTCTTCACCTTGAATTTCAGATTTTGGCTCAAATTATAGTAGGGTAGTCTGTGGAATAGATGTACTTTGTACACTTATTTCTGGCTTTTGGCGCTCGTATGTAAGGATAGATGTACTTAGTGCAACTAAAAACACGGATATGCCGGATAAACCCCAGAATACCCAAAAATAAGTGTATAAAGTGCAATTAAAAATCAAAAAGTGTGCTAAAAGTGAACCATAAGTGTACGTTGTGCAACTATATATGTTGAAACCCATGTAGATAGACGATTTTCCGTAGTTGTCGCGGATCCCTGAGGAGATACGACCACTCTCTTACACCAACTTATTGACTCTACTCCAATATTGATAATTCCCTTGAATATATAGGGGACTTTTCCCTCTAAACTTTATTTATCACTTCAATGTCTAAATCTTAAGTTCAGTCTATATAACCCCAATAATTCCATACTTGTCAGGGAGGATAAATGAATGTCTACACTACCTGTTCGGCACGCCACTTTCGGTGACATTGAGAGTATTCTTAGGATTTATAACCAAGGCATTGAGGATCGTATTGCCACACTTGAGATAGAGGTTAAAGACTTAAAGTATATGGAAGCGTGGTTTCAAGAACATCAAGGGCGGTATCTTGTACTGGTGGCGGTGCTGGACGGCGAGGTGGCCGGTTGGGCTTCCCTTAACCCGTATTCCCATCGTTGTGCTTATAGTGGCGTTGCAGACCTCTCCGTTTACATTGACCGTAAATTCCGTGGGCAAGGCGTTGGCACTTCGCTCCTGCAATCATTGGAAACCGCAGCAGCAGAGCTCCATTTTCATAAAATCGTACTCTATACCTTCCCCTTCAACCAGAACGGTCAGGGCTTATATCGAAAAATGGGCTACCGAGAAGTAGGTGTATTTGAGAAACAAGGCGTTATGGACAACAAGTATATTGATGTGATGGTTATGGAGAAATTGCTGTAGCTAATCTTAGCTAGCTTAGCTCTATCTCTTGATTATCTCTTTTTATTCTCTTAAAACATTGTTCTATTCTGTCCATGTCTATAAATTCTCTATCAACATGTGCAACAAACAATAGTTTTAACCAGAATGCGTCCCCCTCAGCATAATTTTCAACAGCTTGCTCAATATTCTCTTGGGTTAAAGATTTCACAATAATATCAGGCTGAGTCGCAGAAATGAAATTAATGTTTTCTTTATTCATGTAGCTAAGTAAATTTAACGGTGTACTTACAACAACAGTAATATGGGTTCCATCCTCGAGTTCAATAAATACATCAATATTATTATCATGAATATCTACTATTTTTGAGAGTGCAGTTGGATATTCGATTTTTTTAACTTTCATCAGTTCCCACCCTTATTTATACATATATCCCTTAGTTGCTTTTCGATCTTAGATTCCCTCTCCCCTTTATCTTTAGAAGTAACGATGTAAATATTCCTAGTTATAATCTCAACGACTTCCCCATCAAAATAAACTTTCTTGAATTTTTTATATAATGTCATTCTGTCTTTTTCCAGTGCTTCTCGATTCTCATATTCATAAATAAATACAATCTTAAACCAAGGAGTAACTAAAGCTATTTGATCAATTGCTAATGTACTAATCACTGAATTAGGGCTTGGTCTACGAGATGCTCTGAATGGAAAAGTATTTTCACTCAATAAAATTAATAATTCTTCTAGCTTCATATAAGACGCAGCCCCCTCCTTGTCTCTTGTACAAGAAACACTAAGTATCATTGGTGAATTCACTTGATATTACTTTTATTTTATAAAGTTAATTACACCAAATAATTTTCCGTGGTTCTTTGTCAGCATATTGCCTATTACAATCCCTATTAATAGCATATAACCCCAAAAAGAGAATTAATATAATAAAAATAACTTATAAACTCTTTTCACCTTCATTAAGACACTCCTTAATAATATTAGTCTGAAAAAAAGAAAACCACCGGAGGATGTATCTCGCTTGTGGTAATCTTTGAAGCAACCGGATATCAAGGACAGGTATTTACATACGATTCGAAGATAAATACTAAAAGCCCCGTTAACTAGGCATTTGAATGCTACATAAGGGGGCCTTCTCTATTCCATTATGTCAACCTTAATTACTACGCACGATATTCCGGTAAACCAGTTTGTCATCAATAACCAAAGCAAGCTTTTCCCCATTGAAACCAACAAATTGCGCTACCTTTATCGCACCCAAGTTAAATGCATTTCCTAACTCAAGGTCTACACCCATTAACATTACTTTGTCGCCAGAAGTCTCCAGCCAAACAGCGTATCGCTTCGATATACTCATTTGCCTGTATTCACTTTTACCCTGTATGACTGGTAGAGTTAAATCTGTCGGCTGGGGATTAACCGCATCCAGATTGAGATAAACATTCTTCCCATATTGGTCGAAATTCCGTTGTTTCCAAAGGGCTTGGTTGCCGTTGAACACAAAGCGCTCAACATAGGAAGTGTATGGTAGGTCAAGAATTTTGCGGGTTGATCCGGATGAGATCACATATTCATAGAGATCTCCGTCCATTTCTCCTTTGTAGACAATACGCCCGTTCCTAACTATTGGATCTCTCCCCCTACCTAAATCTGTCAGGGTACCCTTTACCTGATCATATATTTGTCTCGATCTGTGTTCTGACATTGTAACTGTAGATATCCCAGTTGATATTTTCAACACCGACACTTTGGTCTCTTTTATCAGCCCACACAACAATCGGTTCACCGCGTCCATTAATGCCCACCACTGGCGTATCCGTAATTTTACCGTGTTTTGTCACTGCAAGAGTTTTGCCGGTCGACGTGTTGCCATAATAGATTTGACCGGCACCAGTTGTACCCCTAGACCGCCAAACCAGGTGAGATCCCGATATATTTACAAGACCCCCCTTGAACGTAAACTTCGTTACTTCATCTTTAAAGGTGTATGTAGTTGCCGCTGATACCTGTTGCCCTGGGAGGGCTATTCCTACCGTCAGTAATCCAACAACCAATATTCCAACCATCCATTTTCTTGATACTCTCTTCATATTTCTCCCCCTTAAAAAATGCAACAAAAAAACCAAGTCCCTTGAGTAACCCGGCTGCCAGGTCATGATAGAATCATGACGGAAGGCCCGTGGCTTTGCGTCCCCGACTTTCGTACGGGTTTGCCTTTGTTCAAGCACCTGATTACTATACTCAAACAACAAGTTATCTATTAAGCATGTTTATGCGGTAGACGCTTTTTCATCAAACCATTGATCTTCTCCGACGCAATAAGCATAACGATAATATAACCCACATTAACTATTGGGAAAATTACAAATGAAGTATTAGCCGCTACCCATCCAAGGAGAGGCGGCAGGATAGCGCCACCGGTATAGGCAACAGCCATTTGGTAGCCCATGATCTTCTGTGAATGTTTCTTTCCAAAGCGGACAGGCGTTTCATGCAGCATACAGGGGAAAATAGGTGCAGATCCTAAGCCAACTAAGATGAAGCCGAATAGGGAAAAGATCGTTTGTAACGGAAGTACCAATAGGATCGCTCCAACCAAGGCTATGAATTGTCCTGTACGTATAAGCGTACGATTGCTGAATTTGAACGTAACAAATCCGGTTATAAACCGGCCTACAGTGATTCCTCCATAATACATAGAGACCCATTGTGCCGCTGCGGAAGCAGACATTCCTTTCACATTCACCAAGAAGCTGCTGCCCCAGAGGCCCATTGTTGCTTCCATCCCCACATAAAACAGAAAAGTTATTAATGCCAGTTTTACACCCTTAATTTTCAAAGGCTTTTCATATTGCGCTGATTCTTCAGTTAAAGGATTAGATGTATCCTCTTGAACCTCTTCTTTTATATCCACCCCGCCTTGATTCTCCAAGCGCTTCCACAGAGGAAGAGTAACGAACAGCAGTACCACCAGCGCGAATTGAATGATCGCTACGACAAAATAACCGCTTCTCCATGAATTGTCCTGTGCAATAAAGTGGGACATAATGATAGGTCCAAGCATGGCCCCGACTCCCCAGAAACAATGCAGCCAACTCATGTGATGTGCTTTGTAGTGGGTAGCTACATAGTTATTCAACCCTGCGTCAATAGAACCTGCTCCCAAACCCAGAGGTAAAGCCAATACAGCAAGCCAGATTATAGAAGGTGCATAAGAAAATCCCAATAGAGCCACAGCAGTAACTGCTACACTAATAAAGGTAACCTTTCCGGTACCCAAGCGTTTTAGAATAGTCTCACTGCCTAAACTCGAGATGATCGTCCCCACTATGATAATAATAGAAAGCACCCCGGCCATTTCTACCTTTGCCCCGTATTCCACCTGCATAACAGGCCAAGCCGCTCCGAGCATAGAGTCCGGCAATCCCAAGCTAATGAACGCCAAGTAGATGATGATTAAAAAAAGCGTAGCCATATTGTTTACCACCTATATCTTTTATTTGGTTAACTGTAAGTTAGGTTCCAATGTGCTTAAGGTTTGCACGATCATCCCTTTCAGGTAATCTGCTGCAAAGTCCTCTGTGAGGATAATCTTCGGCATCGCGCTTGCCGGGAGCTGCGTGCTGCATAATTCCGTTATGGCATGAACATGCTCGGCTTGCAGAAAGCTTCCATATAACACAACGGAATCCGGATTCAGCACACTGCTGACTGAAACCGTAAGTTTGGCGATTGCTTCACACAGCAGATCGAAGGAGGCAAGCAAAGACTCCTCCCCCCATGGAATCCCCAGCGGCATATTCGCCACTTCTCCAGCAAAGCTTCGTTTTCCCTTGTACAGCTTTCCGTTAATATATAAACCAGCACCCGGGGGAAACCGTTCTGGAAAATATAAATATACAATCGCGGAGTCAGGCGCAGCCTGAGTTCTGTTGCAAAACCCGATCACTGCTGCATTCACATCATTCTCCATCACAACCGGTTTTTGATAGCGATTCCTGAAATGCTCAGTCAAAGAGATACCCAGTAAGGCTTCATAGTCCGAAACAATCATTTCCCCATCGTATTCCGCACCGGGTAAGCCAAAGCCCAAGGCCTGAATGGAGGGATAGGCTATAAGCAATGGATCTATGATCTTTTCAAAAGTTGCGAGATCGATGATCTCCACCTTCACCTCTGCCTCGTGCATACAATGGCCGGATAGATTGACCACAGTATGGCGGATCAGGATCAATCCATTTTTTTCAAAAGGGAACAAAATCAACGCCAGCGCGTAATCCACATTATATATATATTGTTGCGCAGGTCTCCCTCCGCTAGAGGAACTCAACCCACCTTCGAGCACTTCATTCTGTTGAACCAAATGCTGCAGCATTGTCCCTACTGTCACGATACTGAGTCCTGTTGTCTCTGCGATTTGCTTTTTTGTAGCTTGTTTCTTTTCCTTTAGTACTCTCCGTACCAAGTTTATATTGACCTCTTTAATAACCAGGGCATTTCCACCGATGTTCTCCACGATCTCTCACCTCGGTTTAAATAATACTTTATAAAAGCATTTTAATAAATAGTTATTTTTAAAGCACAACAGTTTAAGGTACAATGTTAAAATACATAATCATCCAAAATCCATAATCAAGAGGTGTCCTATGCATCAGTTTAACGAAGTCTTTATTGAAATATTAATTTTACTAGCCATTTCTATGGGTGTTATTGCTGTTGCCAAAAAGATAAATCAGCCCTTTTCCATCGCTCTTGTTGTGGTTGGACTTTTACTAGGTACCCTTCATGTACCCTTTCTAGAACAGGCCGAAGGGTTCATCACGCAATCGCATGTTTTTCAAGCTATTATTATCTCTTTATTTCTGCCTATTTTGCTGGGTGATGCGACATTAAAGCTGCCCTTCTCCCATCTGCGCGAGCAAAGCAAGCCCGTAGTGGCCTTAGCTTTCGGCGGCACCTTATTGTCCTATCTCATTATAGCGTTGGCTGTGTATTGGATTCTCGGCTTGCCTTTGGTCATCGCCTTTACCTTTGCTGCACTCATGAGTGCCACCGACCCTATTAGCGTAATTTCCATCTTCAAATCCTTGGGCGTTCCCAAAAACGTCGTCACGATTATAGAAGGCGAATCTCTATTCAACGATGGCATAGCTGTTGTACTGTTTCAAATTTCTTCGATTTACCTAATCTCCTATATGGAGATGGGCTGGCTCGGCATTGGGAGCGGGCTCCTGCTATTCTTGAAATTCAGCTTAGGCGGGATTCTCATCGGAGCGGTCATGGGCTTTCTTTTCTCCCAGCTTATTCGTTTCTATGACGACTATCCGCTGGAAATCGGCTTTTCGATGTTGCTCTTTTTTGGAAGCTACTTTATTGCTGAGCATTTCCATGTATCCGGGGTTATTGCTGTTGTGGTCAGTGGCTTAATCTTTGGAAGCTACGGAGCAAAGATTGGGATGTCGGAGACTACGAAAACCAATATTAACTCGTTCTGGGATGTGATCACGCTAATCGCCAACTCCCTGATTTTCTTAATGATCGGGCTCGAAATTAAAAATATTAACTTTATGGATAAATGGGGCCTTATTGCAGGTGCCATTGTCATCGTATTAATCGGAAGAACACTGGCTCTATACGCAAGTCTTCATTATCTCAAGAACTTTCCTGCCGCTTGGAAAGCCATTCTGAACTGGGGCGGTCTGAAGGGAAGTCTGTCCATTGCTCTAGCATTAAGTTTGCCTCCGTCTTTCGAGGGTAGGCAGGATGTTTTGGTGCTAACCTTTAGCGTGGTTTTATTCTCCCTTCTAGCTCAAGGCTTAACCATTAAACCGCTTGCCATGAAGCTGGGATTAACACAGGAAAAGAAAACCGGCTAAATCTCATTCCTCTAAGTAGCCCACCCAAGAATTCAGCTTCCTTCTAACATATGATGCATTATTTAGGCCTATAGGCTGTGATCTGTATCAAAGGAGGAAAGTCAGTGGCCCTCAAGCGGAAAGGAAAACCTGCAAGAAGGATCAGAACTGGGCGGGTGAACAAGAGGAAAAGGTTGTTAAGAGGAACAAAAAAGAGAAAAATATCGATAGGTAAGAGGCCTCTTAAGAAAAAGAAGTCCCGCAGGTCAAAACGTAGAAAACCGACTAGGCGCAAGGTTCTAAATATTCTTTATATCGTCCATTCCTTTTACCCAGAGACCTATACAGGAACCGAGAAGTTCGTATTCAATTTGGCCAGATCCATGCAAAGCAAAGGGCATCGCGTCAAAGTCGTTACTTACAGCGATGGTATGCCGGAGAGTTATTCTCATACTTTTGGTGAAGTATTGTATAAAGAATATGAATATGAAGGCATTCCTGTTCTTGCCTATCGCCATAAACATATGGACCCTGCCCAGTTCTTTGAAATCGGGAATATGGATTTGACTCTGTTCGCACAAAAAGTAATTAAGAAGGAAAAACCCACCCTCATCCATATTGGACATCCAATGAGAGCTATGGACTTTATACAGATCAGCAAACGTCTCGGGATTAAATACATCATTACTTTAACTGACTTTTGGTTTGTATGTCCGGCGGGAACGATGCTCCAAAAGAGTAATGCGCTGTGCAATGGGCCCGACATGGGCCGAAATTGCCTCACTCACTGCCAAATCCCTAATGTTCAGCAACGGCTAAGCACTCATGTCCCTCTCTTAAGGGCGGCTAGCAGAGTCTTTTCCCCTTCCGCTTCCTTAGCTGGTCTAGTTAGTAGGAACTTACCGGATATTCATGTGGAAGTCCAGAATCACGGGATCAACTATGATACCATTCGGCGGAATGAGCGGGTATACCAACCTGGTGACTCTTTAACTTTATTCTACGGCGGGTCTCTCAATACCCATAAAGGCGTGCACCTGATCCTTCAAGCAATGTCGATGATCCCATCGGACCGACTTCAACTGAAGATCTACGGCTCAGGACCTTCCGAATATACGGCATCACTCCAACAGGCCGCTGCCTCCGATGATCGTATTTCCTTTTGCGGGCTATATTCGGAAAATGACATTCAGCAAATCTATCAGGAAGTTGATATCGCTCTGGTCCCCTCCATTTGGTATGAGAATTATCCGTTAGCTCTTCATGAAGCACTCGCCAGTCATGTTCCTGCACTGGTATCAGACATAGGCGGCATGGCAGAGAAGGTGCAGGACGGGTTCAACGGGTTAACCTTCCGCGTAGGGGATGCCGAACATCTCGCACAGCGGATTGTTGAATTACTTGATAACCCGACGTTGCTGAATGTATTCAAGGCCAATATGAACCAAGTTGAAATCCCGTCTATTCAACAAGAAGCCGTTGCGTACGAAGGTATTTACCATTCTGTTGCCCGTTGATGGGAATTAAGCAGGTTATTAGAACAGATTCAGACATTTTAAGGTCAACCGGAGTGTATAGGTTGGTCTTTTTTTGTTCTGTTCGCCTAAATGTCCTCCACTCCTATACCGATATATAAAATTAGAAGTATATCGATCATCAGGAGGAACCTCAAATGAGAAAGAACACGGGTACACTTTTAGTCTCATCCATTTTATCCGTTGTCCTACTCCTTAATACTGGAGCGGCATATGCGAATACAAGTCAAGACGAAGCCCAGCAGGAAGTTATTATTACCTACCATAATAATCAGGGAAAAGAGACGATTCTCGAGGACAGTGTTGAAATCCAACATGTATTTCAG
This sequence comes from Paenibacillus wynnii, assembly GCF_000757885.1. Lineage (NCBI taxonomy): Bacteria > Bacillati > Bacillota > Bacilli > Caryophanales > Paenibacillaceae > Paenibacillus > Paenibacillus wynnii. The sequence goes on from NZ_JQCR01000001.1 coordinate 492,005, forward strand.
ACGATTCCAGCCGTTTCTGCCACGGTAACAAGTGCCGATCTTAAGGAACTTATAGACGATCCCAATATTGCTTATATTGAACGAAATGTCCCCTTTACGATTACTGCAGAAGAGTATACAACGGCATCGGCAGCAACGATACCGGCAGAACAATCCCAGTGGGGCTTCCAAGCGGTTAAGCCCACAAAGTTGTGGGAGAAAGGTTATACCGGAACAGGTGTCAAAGTGGCCGTGATTGATTCCGGCCTTTATGCCCACCCGGAACTTTCCGTTGCAGGTGGCATTTCTACCGTTGATTACACAACCTCTTATACGGATGATAACGGGCATGGTACGCATGTGGCCGGGATCATCGCTGCCAAAAGCAATAACGGAGGCATGGTAGGTATCGCACCGGACGTGCTGCTCTATGCTGTTAAATCTATGGACGCTAATGGTGACGGCAATTTGCAGGATGTATTGGAAGGAATCGATTGGGCGATTCAGAACCATATGGATATTATTAATTTATCGCTGGGAACCACGTATTCATCCAATTCTCTCAAAGATATAGTGGATCAAGCCTATGCGGCAGGCATCATTATGGTAGGCTCGGCAGGCAACAGCGGAGCTGGAACAAACACAATCACCTACCCCGCCAAGTATGACAGCGTGATTGCCGTTTCAGCGATGGATGTGAATCAGGCCCGCGGTGATTTTTCTTCAACAGGTCCGGAGAATGAAATCTCCGCGCCGGGCGTTGGTATTATTTCAACGGCTTCCGGAGGAGGTTATGCCAAGACAAGCGGCACCTCCCAAGCAGCTCCACATATTACAGGTATGCTTGCTCTACTGAAGCAGGAACATCCGTTGTTATCCAATGTACAACTCCGTGAAGAGATACGGAGATATGCTATCGATTTGGGAGCACCCGGACGCGATGATGAGTTTGGTTATGGTTTTGCGACGTTTGCTAAAGAGTTTGACGTCACTGCACCTGCCGAGGTTAGCGATCTAACGGTTAGTGAAGTTACAGCAAAAACCGCAACAGTCACATGGATAAATCCGCAAGATGCCGATTTTGCCAAAGTTAATCTATACGCCAATGGAGTTTTTGCGGGTGAGGGTTCCGGCATCGCCTATACTTTCACAGGACTCACTCCGCATACAGATTATAATCTTCAAGCCAAAACCGTGGATACAACAGGCAATGTCTCAGCAGGCCAAAATGTGATGACTGCAACCTTGGCTGAAGTGCCACCTATAGACACAACTACACCAACAGAACCTACTATAGATCTTACTGCTCCTGGGGAGGTGTCTACACTGGGGGTTGTGGACGCCACTTATGCCTCCATTCAGCTTCGTTGGACGAATCCTTTAGATGCCGATTTTGCCAAGGTTAAGATATTTGTAGATGGAGAATTTGTGGATGAGACGACTAAAGCAGATTATAATCTGACAGGCCTGACCTCGGATACTGTATATAACATAGTTATTAAAACATTGGATTCCACTGGGAATTCATCTGTAGGTGCTGCACTTCAGGCAAGAACGCTAGCGGCAGTCCCACTTGTCACCGCTCCTGACTCGGTAATTCCGACACCGCTTCCCGATGTGCCCTCATTGCCGGCAAACATTACCCTCCCTCCAACAGGAGGAAGTGCGGTCATTTTACCTCCGGATGCACAAGTGGCTGAATTGAAGAAAGCCAAAGCATCTCTGGATGAAGCAAAGAAGTTGTTGACCATGATTTCCTACTTCGAAGCAAAGTATGACATAAACGCCCTATCTGACGCGGATAAGCAGAATCAATTCCAACAAGAATTGGATCATCTCAAGCTTGAACTAGGTGCGAAGGCGCTTTTGGCGAAAAATGAGGTTCGTCCTTCCGTTCCTATTAATGTCAGTGTCCAAGCAGCAATGAAGAGTGAAAGTTACAAGTATATCGATGTATCTTCCATTAAACCGGGTGAGAACGTTTTTGTTGTGGACAGCAAAGGTGAAGTGGTCACGGATCTTCAGGTGTATGTTTTGTGGAACCGCATCTTCGTCAAGCCTGTGAGTGGTTCATTCGTTTCCAAAGGAATGTATACCCTCATCATTGATAAGACCGTTAAAGGCAAACCGGCGATGAATTCATCCCAGTCCTATTCTCTTAGCAACCCGCTTACTCTAGACTTTACGACTCGATAGTCAATAGAAAGAAGAAATGCAATACAAGAAATTAAAGCTTATAGACAGGGGATTATCACCATGAATAGTAGAGCACTGGCAAAGGTAGTTCTTGCAGCAGCACTCCTCGTATCTTTTTACGGAATATCAGGAGTTCGAGACGTAAAGGCAGCGGATTTGGTGAGCACGTCATTCTCCGATGTTCAAGCAAACCAATGGTATGCTTCCACCATTCAGTGGGGCATTTCGCAAAACATGGTGAAGGGCTATGCGGATGGCACCTTTAAACCGAACAAGACGGTTACCGAAGCAGAGTTCCTGGCTTTGTTAATTCGTGCCTTTGAGCCTAACCTAAGTAATAACGGAGAAAATCATTGGGCTAACCCTTACTATATTAGAGCAAAACAGTTGAACTACCCTGTAAAAAGCTATACCCTTATGGCTTCGAGAAAGGAGGTCATTTTGCGTACACAAGTAGCTGAACTCATCTCCGCTGCGGAGGGTGTTCATTTCAGCGGAGATGATGCAATTCATTACCTGCTTGCCTTTGGGTTAGCTAATGGCAGTGATCCCGCTAAACTATCCATCCAAAGCTTCGGCGGATTGAACAAGCTTACTCGTGCGGAAGCCTTGCAGTTTGTAAAGAATCTTTATGAGAACGGGGTTGGCGGCTTACTGACCAGACCCGCAGAAGCAACAGACCCGCGCGATATCCCGGCAATATAAGCATAAAAAGGGATTGCCTTGAGTCTAATGACTCTCTGCAATCCCTTTTTCATTAACATCATTTATTCCTTTTCAATCCTGCAAATTGAATTAATATGATGAGTTAAAACATCGGCGACACGCTTTCGATCCAAGCGCTCGGGTTCAAGCAAAGCATGCAACGCCAATCCATCGACTAAGGCATACAAATGTTCAGAGGTCATTTCCTTATCCAGATCTTTTCTCAACAATTGATGCTGGTCCAAAAATTCGATTAAACTGCCCATTTCGCTAAAAAAACCTTCGTGCTGTGTATCAAGCTGTTCCTCTGCATATTTACGATGAAAGGTGAAGGCGAACCACACCTCCATTTCAGCCATTTTAATATCATCTACAGGCACAAGTTCGAGCAAAATCCGAATGACTTTTTCTTTTGGCGGTAAGTCGCTAATCCCAATCTTCTCAATTCGGGCAGTGGCCCGATCCTTCACGAGATTCATGGCATAGGCTAGCAGTTCATCTTGGGTAGAGAAATAGTGGCGCAAGGCCCCCAATGACAACCCCGCCTCTTTAGCGATATTTCTGACAGTCGCCCCCTTCACCCCCTGTTCCAGGATGACCCGCCATGTGGCTTTAGCGATATGAGTTTTTTTCTCCGTGGGATCTACAATTTTTGGCATGTCCATATTGTATCAAAAGGAAAAGTAAAACTCAATAATATAGTACAGTTGTATTATTAAAAACCAGATGTTATAATTTCTCTTATTTAATAATACAATTGTATTGGAAAAGGGGGGCGTAATTTGAATATTGCAGCATGGTCGATCGTCATCAGTGAAATCGCCTTTTGGATTGTTATATTGATGGGTCTTATTGCGCGTTATATTTTTAAAAGAGAAAAGCTGGGGTTTGTCCTGCTGGCATTAACTCCGGTCATTGACTGCATTTTATTAGTGATTACGAGTATTGATTTACACCGCGGCTCTACTGCTACGACAGCACATGCACTTGCAGCCGTGTATATTGCAGTGTCCCTTGTTTTTGGTAAAGGTATGATCCATTGGGCAGACCAACGTTTTCGCTATTTAGTGACAAAAGAAGGTTCAAAACCCGGCAGAAAATACGGGATCGAATTCGCCAAACATTATTTCAGAGGTTGGGTCAAACACGTAATTTCTTTTCTTATAGGTGCCGGAATCCTCTTCGGGCTGATTACCTATATAGACGACCCAACCCGCACCGAAGCACTCTCGAGTGTTTTGCAAATTTGGTCCATAGTCTTGGGCTTTGACTTCATCATAACGGTCACTTACTTTATTTGGCCGAGGAAAGCAAAGGTATTAAACTGCGATTAGTTAGGAAAGGGAGATTAAAGGACAAGGGGGCCTCGACAGGTATGGAAAAGTAATATCTTACGGGTTCCTTTGATAAACTCGCGTGGATACCTGCCCAAGATAAATGCGTAAGCCTTACGGACCCAGCGGACGCTATTTATTCCATTTACCTGAATTCCTTGTCTATGTGGACTCAGGGGGCCTTAATTACATGAATTCGGCTATAAATAGCCCAGTATTCATAAATAACGGCATCTGTGTCCGCATAACTTACTTATAGAGCATTGTATAGACACCCGATCTAGGCTGCTTCGAAAGCATAAGCTGTATCCGAATTTCAACTGCTAAAAGCGGGTTAATCAAAGAAATCTGGATACAACAGCGGCCGGGCGTCCATATTTTTATAGTAATAAAAGGAATTTTCACTTCACTTTTACTTCATTTTTTCTTCGATCCTGTCTTTCCCAGTTCTTGTAAGAATTCTACTAACAGTTATCTCATCTCTGGTAAACTAATAAACCCCTTGAGTATCGCCTGCAATATGCCATAACATAACTCTGAATCATTCAATCTATTTTCTTTTATCCCATCAATACAATCCTGGATACTCATTCTTATGACTTCAATTTCTTCATGTCCTTCGAGTTGTTGTTCAGAATAACTCACAATTTCGTCAGTATAATACACATGTGTTACCTCATTACTCCTCCAAGATGCAGGTAATATATTTCCTAAGTAATATACTCTGCCGCAATCAATACCCGTCTCTTCCTTAAGTTCTCTTCTTGCCGCAAACTCTAAATCCTCGCCTTGCTTTACGCCTCCACCTGGAAGTTGAATGGTATATGACTCAATGGGTTCTCGATATTGGTTAATGAGTATTAACTTTGAGATTTAATCATTATCTTCCCGAATGTATCCTCAATGATATGTATTCCATTTTTGCTAAGTAAGTTTTTGATACCGTTCACCCTTTTTGTCATAGTCTATCGCGTATACGATATTTTTCAACCTCGAGTAGTGATTTCATAAGTAATGTCACGTTTAATAGAAGTGTATAACCCATTCCATACTGGGATAATATACCACAGGGGGAGAACATGAATAAAGCAGCCGAAAGTATATTAAATGAGATCTGGACACAATTGCTAATGATTTATAAGAAAGAAAAAGAGAGAATTGACAGCTTAAAAGGGCTGAGTCCGCTGCACTCAGGAATTATGGATTACGTTAGGGTGAGCTTCATCAAAAGCACATCCTACTCGACTACAGATCAGATTGCCCTCGATATCTACATTCCCCTTTCCTTCAGTGATGACTCCTATAAAGTAGATGCCGATCCTAATATGGAGGAGTTAAGTGATGACATCCTGATCAACGAGTTTTACCCTGCGCTGCGGGCCCGTATGGATCAGATTTTCACATCCGATGAATACAGTGAGCACTTTTTTGGGTATCAGCTGCAGCTTGTACTGGAGTGTAAAAGAGAGACTTCCTCTCTGCTGCACCAGGAATATCTTCGCAATGAAGTTAAGCTGGATAAGTTGAAGCAACAGTTGAGCCGATTTATAGAAACCAAAGTGTGGAAAGATCTACCGGTACTTCCTTCAGACAAGGACGAGTTCTTTTTTTCCAGACACTTAATGAACCCAGACCTGATGGAGCAAGACCCAGCAGTTATCGAACCTCTAATTCACCGTCTTAACGAAAAACTTATCACGAACCATAAACACAGAGAAAAATGGTTGTACACTTACGTGTCTGCATTTAAAGAATGGGCCGAGGAGCAGTTCCTGGACCAATATTTTGAACGTACCGGGAATTTCGGAATTGAACGTACGCTGCTGCCTGATGATAAACGCCCGGCCCTTCAGCCGCGTGAGATGGATTTTTTCCTGTATACTGCTCTGCACATTGGACAAATAGAGCCGGTTACACGCAAACTTTATCTGGAACTCGCCGTACAGCTCGATTCAGAACAAGCGTCAGCCTATCTGACAAAGGGCAGCGGTCATTTTGAAGCGGGGCATGCAGGAAGTCTGATGTCAGGAAAGGCCAACGATATTATGCAGAGTATCGAGATTCGGATAAATTCCGAAGAAGAAGCAGCTTATCGAGAAGCGCTAGAGTATATTTGTGATCTTCTGCGGCAGGGCTTCCCCAAGGCGTATCAGTTAAAGCTGAAGAGCACGGAGAAACATTGGCTTCCGGTTAAAACCCTGGCCAAATCCAATCTGCATCAGTTTTTTGCAAACTCGCTTCAGTATGAAGCTCTCTTCCCATTGCTTGCGGAATATGCCGAGCTTGCGATGAAGGAATTTGCCTGGTACGGAGATGTAGAAAGCGGTATAAAGTCCGTGATGCCCGGAACGTATGCCGTTTTTGGACTTGGATTGGTTAGTGATACCTACTTCCCGCTCGTTCGCCGTTATATGGAGTTAGTCGATAGTGAACATCAGTCCGCGCAGGACGGTTATGCAGAGGCTTTTGTAGAGAGTCATGGATTGAATGCCGGGGGCATGCATACCTTCGTCTCCATTCTTCTTGGCGGCAACGATTTGGCTAAACCGGTAAAGGGCATTGCGATAAATACAGCGGAGCTGGCGGATGCCCTTATTCTAGCGCTTGAAGACAAAGCAGATCACCAGCGGGATTTCATCAACTATCGGATTTTCGGCAGTGAGAAGAAACTTATAGCAGTACTGAAGCAGGCAGAATCCCCTCTAAAAGAGCGCCTGGAAGTGCTGATGAAGAAATCAGGAACGCAAATCACGCGTTAGTTTATAACAACAGGTGGGGAAACGGAAATAAGGATGTCTCGAAGCATTAGCTTCAAGACATCCTGGACGGTCGATTTAGAGGGATACCGTCCGGATCTTTCCATCTTCTTCATAATGGAGCTCCGTAAACTTGACACAGCGTTTGTGGTCAACGCCTCCCGACAAGGACGCGTCATGGTAGAACAGATACCACTTATCGTTAAATTCCACGATGGAATGGTGGGTCGTCCAGCCAACAACCGGATTCAGAATGGTTCCTTGAAAGACAAAGGGTCCGCTTGGATTGTCGCTCACCGCGTAGACGATTTTATGAGTCGTGCCTGTGGAGTACGACAAATAATATTTCCCCATATACTTGTGCATCCATGGGCCTTCGAAATATCTTCTGTCTTCATCACCCGCAAGGAGTGGGTTCCCTTCTTCATCTACAATGGCGATTTCCTGCGGGGCTGATTTGAAAGACAACATGTCTTCGCTCAGTTCCGCCACCCGAGGGCCGTAAGCTGGTTCCTCAGGGTTTTTCTCCGCCGCATCCGGTTGGAACGAGCCGGTGTGCCATTTTTCTAATTGTCCGCCCCATAAGCCTCCGAAATACATATAGGCTCTTTCATCCTCATCCACAAATACGGCGGGATCAATGCTGTAGCTGCCTTCGATATAGCTCTCTTGAGCCTGAAAAGGGCCGGCTGGAGAAGCTGCTGTAGCCACTCCGATACGGAAGATCCCATCCTTGTCCCGAGCCGGGAAAAACAAGTAATATGTCCCCCTCCGGTACGCAGCGTCGGGCGCCCACATTTGCTTCGAAGCCCAAGGCACATCCCGGATATGAAGCGCTACCCCGTGATCCACACAAGGGGACGCTGGATTGTCCAAAGATAACACATGATAATCTTCCATTGCATATTGGTCACCATTATCGTTCGTGGGTCCATCATGGTCGACATCATGAGATGGGTAAATATACAGCTTGCCCTCAAATACATGAGCGGAGGGATCGGCTGTATAAAGATGGGTAACTATCGGCTCATTATGCACTGACATAATAGGATTCTCCTCCTCATTAGTATTACGCCTGTTGGTTAGCCAAAGAAAGGTAGCCTACACAACCATAATTTAGCTAATCAACAGGACTGTATCATAATTGATGTTTCACCACAGTGCTGTCTTTCTTCAAAGACAGCTTGACGGGGTTATTCTTTGACGCCTCCAAGTGCTACGCCTGCGATAATATATCGGGATAACAGGAAGTAAACCACAAACAGCGGTAAAGCCGTCAAGGCCAACCCCATATAGATCGAGCCGAACTCCGTCTTGTAAATATCCCCTCGAAGCAAGCTTACCATGATCGGCATCGTATATTTTTCCTTCTGTGTCAACAGAATCAGCGGCATGAACAGGTTGTTCCAGTTTCCTACAAAGGCAAAGATAGCCTGTGTCGCCACTGCCGGCATCATTAGCGGCAGGATAATCCGGTTAAAGGTGAAGAATTCACCAGAACCGTCTACGCGCGAGGCCTCTACGATCTCTATCGATAAAGTTGCGAGCAGATATTGTCGCATGAAGAACACCACGGCCGGTGCAGCAATTGCTGGTAGAATCAGCGGCCAAAAGCTATTGGTCCAATGCAGCTTATACATGAACTGATAGAAACCGATGGCACTTGCCTGGGAAGGAACCATCATCACGCACAAAATAAAGGTAAAGAATGGCTTTTGCAGCTTCCAGCTATAAGTCACGAGTCCATAGGCCGCCAAGGAAGAGAAATAAACCGTACATATAGTAGCTGAACTGGAGATAATCAACGAGTTCATGAACCCTTGAAGGGGATCAAAGCTCTTATCGAGCAGTACACGCAGGTTGCTCATCATATGGGTCGAAGGAAACAGTGATAGACCGCTTTGAATTTCCGGTGTAGAGCGCGTAGCGTTTATAAACATAATCCAAAACGGAAGGATGCTGAGCAACGCCAAAGAGATGCAGACGATATAGATAATCGTTTTACTTATCTTTCGATTAACACTTCCACTTTCCTTAATTTTTTCCATAGGTTGCACCTCCCTGCGCGTTTGCTGCTTGGGCAGCTTTTCTATTCATCTTATCCGCTTTTTTCAATCTTGCAGCATCGCGGTCGCGCATCACGTAGAACAGCAATCCAGACAATACCGCCGTGATCAAGAACATGATCATACTTGCGGCTGCAGCACGATTATACATATAGCTGCCCTTGAACGCTTGCCCGTAGATAAACATGGACGTGGTTAGAGTGGAGTCATCCGGTCCGCCTGCCAGGAACAGCTGCGGAATATCAAACATGGTTAAACCTCCGACCATCGATGTAATCAGCGTGAACAGTAATATGGTACGAAGACTCGGCAGTGTGATGCGGAAGAACGTTTGAAAACCGTTGGCACCATCAATCGCCGCAGATTCGAAAAGAGCTGGATTTATGCCCATAACGCCTGCGATAAGGATGATCATAGTGTTTCCATACCACATCCAGAACTGGATGAACGCCACTATGCCTCGAGCTGTCGTCTTGTCCTGTAGAAAGAAAATCGGTCCATCGGTCCATCCCAACATTTGAAACAAACTGTTTATGGGACCCATCGGATAGGCAAACAACGTGCTGAAAAGCACGGCGATCGTACTTGCAGTGATAATATTAGGCATATAGAGAAGAACCTTGAAAACTCCCTGTCCCTTTATGTTGAGACGCCTGTTCGTGAACCATGCGGTCAGCAAGAGCGCAAGAAGGATCTGAGGAACAAAGTTGACAATCCAGAGCCACCCTGTGTTGATCAAAGACTTCCTGAACGATACGTTCTCAAAGAGAAGTTGTTTGAAGTTTGCAAACGGGTCATCCAGAATATGAATCGGTTTTGGTATTAACCCCTGCATATCGGTGAACCCGATAACTGCGGTGTATAGAATGGGGTACAACGAAAAAATTAGAAATGCAAGTACAAACGGAAAGGTAAAAATATAGCCGTATTTCGAATAGTTCACACCTTTGCGGCGCATGCTCTCACCTCATTAATTGATAGGAAGAGGCGGGATAACTCACCCGCCCCTTCGATTCCTTCTTATTCGCTTTCGATATTCAGCTGATCTTTGACTTGTTGTTTGAAGGTTTCGATTGCTTTGTCGCGGTCTTTGTTGCCCGCAGTGTATTCGCGTACTTGGTCACGCCAGATCTTGTTGATCGTTTCGTCAAACTGGGTCAAGTTCTTGCCTGAAGCGTTAGCGTTGGCTGGAACGAATACGTCGAACATGTTCTGTCCGCCAAGCAATGGAACTTCTCCGTTAGACTTCGCCATTACAACAGCAGATGCCACGCTGTCCTTCGTACCTTGCTCGCCTGCCTTCATTGTACCGTTAGCCCAGAAAGATTGAAGACCTGTTTCAGAGGTATCTAGCGTAACCCACTTGATAAAGTCAGCAACGGCTTGTTTCTTAGCATCGTCTTTAGTAACGTCTTGGTGGGCGAGCAACCAGGTGCCTCCCCAGAAGAAGCCTGTCGGTGGCTCGGTAACAGCCCAGTCGCCATTAGTGTCTTTAACTTGACCGTTCATCACGTAGTTGATGAGCCAAGCAGGACCGAAGAATCCGAATACTGGTTGAGCACCGGTGCCAGACATATCTGCGTACCATGCTTCCGTCCAGTCCGTAGTATCGTTATGAAAGCCGTTGTCTTTCAGCTTTTTGGAGAGATCAAGGAATTCTTCACGCTTTGGATCGATATGAAGCTTACCATCGACAATCCAACCCTTGTCCGAACTGTTTTCGATTGGGTGCCAAATATCACCGTCACCGGAAACAATGCCGTACCCTTTAGCCTTCAGCTTTGCAGCTGCACCGAAGAATTTTTCCCAGCCTGGTCCAACTTCACCCTTGATGGTAGCCGGATCATCTGTTCCGAATACTTCTTTGGCAATAGAGCGGCGATAGATAAAGGATCCGCCTGTCGCTTGGTAGCCAAGGCCTTTCAGTTGACCCTCTTTGCTGCCGATATCTACCGAATATTGGGCAATACCAGCGTCCTTAACCAATTGGTCGTCAAGGCCCAGATCAGCATAGTTGGCAGCATAGGTGGATGCATCGCCTTGTGTATACTTCAGCACGAACGCTGATTCAGCTGCATAAATGTCGGGAGCATCTTTACCGCCAGCGGCAAGAGCTTGGTCAAGAGCTGGCTGATAAGCGCCATCGGTGGTTGCGATAACTGTGGTTTTGAATTCTACATTCACATCAGGATGTGTTTCCACATACTTTTTGGTCATGTTCGGAATTTCGTCCGTGAAACTCCAAAGATTGATAGTCACTTTCTCAGTGCTCTTAGCTGGAGCCTCGGTAGCGTTTGCTGCTGGGGCTGTAGTTGGGCTTGATGCGTTTGAGTTAGAGTTTGAATTGTTTCCCCCACACGCTACTAGAGCAGATGACATCACGAGCAATGTAGAAATCCCTACTAAAACACGTTTCATACTTTTCATACTTTGCCTCCCCTTTTTATTGGTACCACGGTTTTATGTAACCGCATACATAATTATAGAGGTTATCCCCCTCCGGCATAAGGAACCCATTATTGGGGAAACTTCCACTATTTTTGGATATGACTCGTATTTGGCATAAAAAAGACACCAAGGATATATACCTTGGCGTCTCTGTTATGCTCGTCGTTCCCTATCTACTTATCCGCTTTAAGCGCCTCATCCTGTTTCTTGATGAAGTCTTCAGGAGTTACTGCTTCGGCGAACAGCGCCTGAACCAAATTAATATGCATACTGGAAGCGACCGGTTTCATCTGAGTATCCAGATAAAGGGTTACTTTATTGGCCTTATTCAATTCGTCTAATAGATCAATGAACATTTGCGGGAGCTTGATGGCCGCGGTATCTACTTTGGTGGCGGGGATTACACCCGCATCGACAACAGAATGCTCTCCCCACTTCTGAACGAAGAAGCTGACGAATCTTTTGGCCTCCCGGACATGCTCGGAATTCTGGGAAACGAACAATCCAGTTCCCGGGCCGCCAACCCAATCATCCACATTACCTTTGCCGCCTGCAACTTTAGGGAATTTAAAATAACCGATATTGTCTTTAAATTCCTGGGATATGTCCGCCGTGGTCGTGTAGTCGGGCAGTTCCCAAGTACCCATGGCGAACATGGCCGATTTCCCGTTCATGAACTGGACTTTGGCCTCGTCGTGGGACAACCCGTTATAGCCTTTAATGAACGTGTTCAAGTTCACCAGCTCTTGCACTTGTCTTGCGGCCTCAAGCAATGAAGGGTCCGTGAAATCCTGGTTCGCAACGGCTTTATCCAACACTTCCGACCCTCCGATGCGATCTGCTAGGTACATGTACCAGAAGGAAGCCGGCCAACCGTCCTTGCCGCCAAGGGTAACGGGAGTAATACCGTTATCGTTCAGCGTTCGGATGATCGTTTTGAGATCGTCCAAGGTTTGTGGAGGCTTCAGGTTGAATTCTGTAAATATCTCTTTGTTATAATAGACCGGAACAATGTTCAGTTCGACTGGAAGAGCATATGTCTTACTATCAAAAGAGTACGGTTCCGTCGTACCGGCTACGAATTTCCCATTCAGCTCCCCCTGTAAAAGATCGTCTAAGACCGAAAACTTGTTTCCTTTGACATAGGGATCCATGAAACCGGCTGCCCAGGTAAATCCGATGTCCGGCAGATCATTGGATGCGGCAAGAATGGTCAGCTTGCTCTTGTACTGCTCGTTCTCGAGGACTTCCGTCGCGATTTTGATATTCGGATTGGCTTTCTCAAACTCACGAATGATTTCTTTTACCATTTTGTTTTGTGCGGAGTTGTTGCCATCCGGCCATAGATGCATCATTTTCAAGGTGATTTTCTCGCCGCCGCCCTTAACGATGTCCCCTTCTTTCCCGCTACAAGCAGTTGTAACCAGTAGCAGAGCCAGGAGTAGAGCACGACATAATCCGATTCTCTTCGTGGGTATCCCCCCTTGCCTACTTTTTATTGGATATGAGCTTCCGTTCCGTCCCTCATCGATCGATAACGCCCCGGACTCATTCCTTCGTATTCCTTGAACAGCTTGTTAAAATATTTAACGGCCTGATAACCGGTACGGCTGGCAATTTCCGCTATGGGCAGATTTGTTTTCAGCAGTAATTCCTTCGCTTTCTGCAATTTTCTGCGGGCCACGTATTCGCTGAAAGTAATCTGGCATTGCTCTTTGAAAAGCGCGCTAAAATAGCTACCGTTCAGATGAACATGCGCGGCGACTTCCTGCAGGCTTACCGCTTCCTCTATATGCGTCTCCACATAGTGCATTGCCTGGCGCACCGGATCACTTAGTGCGGCTTCTTCATCCCGTATTGCCATCAACTGCGGATCGGTCATCTTCCGCATGAAGACGATATGCTCTCGCTCTTCCCCCGCCTTTAGGGCACTCTCCACAGATGCGATCAGCTTTTCCCGGCTGGCCGGCTTTAACAAATAGTCCATTACGGACAAATGAATCGCTTGCTGGGCATATTCGAACTGGGCATGTCCGGAGATGAGAATAACAGATGGCTGGCGCTGGATCTTTTTCTCCCTCAATTGGCTAACAAGTGCAAGGCCGCTGATTTCCGGCATGCGGATGTCCGTTATTATGAGTTCCACAGGAATTTCCTCAAGAATTTGCATAGCGGCCATTGCATTGCTTGCCGTGAGGATCTCATATTGACCGGCTGCCCATACCCCAAGTATTTTCTTCATTCCTTCTCTCGATCTCGGTTCATCGTCGACGATAAGAATCGTTCGACTCCTCATGGCGTTCTGCCTCCTTGGACAGGAATTTGAATATTAATTCGAGTGCCTTCACCTTTCCGGCTATCAATTACCATTACTGCACTCTGCTCGTCCTTTCCCGTGAAAAACAGTTGAAGTCTCCTCTGCACATTTGCAATTCCGACACCGGAATCTTTAGAAGAAGTCACCTTCCCGCTCTCGAGCTCTTCCAGAAGAGAACTCAGCTTGTCTTCGTCCATTCCTACACCGTCGTCTTCTACCGTAATGGCGATTCGTTCTCCGTCGCGAGCGACCTTCAGCCTTACCCGGCCAGGTTCAATCTTACTCTCGACACCATGTAATATGGCATTTTCCACCAGCGGCTGCAACAACAGTCTGGGCAGGTCGACATCCCCCAATTCGGGAGGAGACTCAATTTCCCAATCCAGGCGCTCTTCAAATCTCATTTTCATGATTAGTAAATATCGCCTCACATGCTCCAATTCATCGCTCAGCTTCACCCATCCACTTTTGTTCGGCCCGGTGATGGTATACCGGAACAAATCAGACATGGCGACTACATACCCGGCCAGCTCGTCTTCATCCTTATCCAACAGTGACCAGTACAGAACATCCAGAGTATTGAACAAAAAATGCGGATTGATTTGCGCTTGAAGTGCCTTTAACTCGGTGTGGCTCCGGGATAGCTCTTTCTCATAAACCAACTGGATCAGCTCGTTAATGTTATCAACCATTTTATTATATGAATAATTCAGCTCCTGAATTTCCATGGTGGACGACACGTTTTCGATGGACTTCAGAATACCGAGACTGGTACCTCTCATGGCTTTGATCAGCTTAAAAACAGGTCGAGTAATGAGGGTAGATAGGAAAAAAGAGAGCAAGGTGAATAAAATGGTGCCCATGATGGCCGATACGACGATAGTCATCCGCAATACCGATATGCCTTCGGTGATGACGTTAACCGGTGTTAAAATGAGAAGCGTCCATCCCGTTACGGAAGATCGCTGCTTGACGACCACAAAGGACTTCTTGCCGATGGAAGCGACCTGATCGCCTCCTCCCTTCGCTAGCATGGACGCCGTCTCTTGCGAAATGGTTTCATCATTAGAGGTGATGAGCTGGCCGTCGGAAGCGAGGAGCAACACCGTCTCCCGTTCCTCTTCTTCAGACAAGGAACCGTTCAGTGCAAACTTGCTGCGGTCTGAGCGGATGAGCAAATACCCGCCTGTCATGAAATGCCTATCGATGAGGCTGATCTGCCGAATCGCCACAAGTGATGTGGAATCAAGCGGGTCGATGCCGAACCAGACGAGGCTTCCTTCCTTCTTGGTCGCCATTGTAATCCAATCCTCAGGTACCTTATCTCTCAGGCTGCTCTCGTCAAGAGGGTACAGCCTCGCTCCGTCTTTGTTGTAAAGCCCAACCGATTTGATGCCTTCCGTGTACATTTGAACCAGATTGATAATGGGTGGCAGCGCCTGCCGCTCTGCAAAGGTAGCGGGCTTTCCCTCTATATCCCGTAAAAGCAGTTGCTGGATATACTCGTTGGTCGCTACCAGCGTCGTGAGAGAATTGATCTGTTCGAGAATGCCCTCCAGGCGGCCGTTGGCCTGAATCGCGGTTTGTTGAATATGCTTTTCCGCGTTATTCTTGAGCAGCGTCGAGACCGAATGAAAGGTAATCCCCCCAACGAACGTCAGAATGATGAGCATGACAGCGAGAAAACCAACCAGCATTTGATTCCGCAGCGTATTAAACTTTAACCTCGATAACATCCCCCGCACTCATTCTCCCCTCCCTTCGTCGTCGGATCATAAGAACGATCACCCGCGTCGAGATAAGTAAGGGCTTTCAACCCTTTTTGTCATTATATTAGCATGTTTACTAATTATTCGCTAAGGAAGAATTGTTGAAAATTGTTGAAAGCTGCCTTACCCGCACACAAAAAGTGAAATGCTGTTACTCGGATCCGACAAGCGCAGCGATAGCATCAACCCCCAAGTAAGCCAGATTAAAAAATACCCCAGGAGTTAATTCAACGTTTGTCTTTGGCATCCCTGAGGGTTGGAATACCTTTTTCTGCATATATTGAGAATAAGCCAGTCATGTCATCTGACATTTTTGCACTATCTTAAATGACAAGAGAACCCGTAAGATATGGATATATTACATAGAAGGGATGATGAAATTCATGAATAAAACGATCCGATGTTTCATCCAAAATGACGTATTGCGAACCACACTAACCTTCGTATAATACGAACGCGTACAAACGAAGATCTACACAGATATCACCACTCAGCCTTACGAACGAAGAATACGATTAGAGGAATCTTTATGGATGCAAGCTAAAGCGGAATTTTTGGATAGACGCAATTGGATCGCAATCGGCTGGTTGATGTTGAAGTTTTTAATAGGACTACTATGTCTCCTGAGTGTTGTCGTGCTTTTCGTGACGCCTCTTCTGTTTATTCTTACTCCACTATTCTTTCATTTTTTTGACATCTACTTGGTTGGAATACAGATAGATACATTCACGAAGTCACTTGTTATTATGGCTATGGGGGTTATTTTTGCTTTTATAAGTTCCAGGCTATTGAATGTCTTGGTTCGACTGATAGGAAGTTACACGCTTCAAATGACAAAAATGTTAAACCGGATTCAAACCACATTTCAGGATACGGGGAAGGCCCATGAGGTTATGCGGAGCGGAGCAGAAGGTTATGCCTCATCAGCCTATTTGAAATTGGGAGTTCGTAACCGGGAAGAAGCAGTACTGAAGGCATTGGAAGTCGAAATCCTCAAATAAATCACCGCGATTATTGATTGAAATTATAGATTTTATGAAGAGCTAAGTTAACTAAGTCGTTATATTCATTCTTTACACTAATTAGATTGTTAATTGCACTATTATATTCAATTTTAAATGAGTCCAGTTGGGTTTGATTCCTATCATTAGTATACTCTTTTAAATATTCTAGAGCCTTCAAATACTGATCAGACAATTGGCTTATTTGATATATTGCCGTTGGTTTATCCGGAAAACCTGTTTTTAAGCTCAAATTGTCACCCCTACTGGAATCTTTTATACTTATTAACTTCTAATGCTTCGATGGCTACAATAGCCTGGGGGTCCTTCTCTAAGATTTGAATTAAAATAAATGATATATATAGATTGTACTTGGGCTTTACTATTAGGGAGTGTGGTAGTAACTACGGTAATGTGTACTTCGAACTCCCAACCACAAGCAGCCAAACGGAAATTATAAGGTGTTCATGTAGGACAACGCGGAAAGAACGACTCAACAGATTTGATTGTTCTCGAGTAACGGATAATTACAAGTTTGTTTTAGATCCAATTTGCTACCAGGAGTCTGAATCCGTGGCAAATAAAGTTTAGAGGGAAAATTTCCCTGTAAATCACATATAAAACCTTGTAATCAGCATTTAGAGGGATTTATTCCCTCTAAATGCAAGAGGATTACCCACATGGAGGCTTTTTGAGGCTAAAACCTAAACTTAGAGGGAATTATTACCACTAAATAACTCAATAGGGGGTTCAAACCCTAAATTAGTAGGAAAAATTCCTTCTAATATATGTTGAACAAACTTGGAACTATAGGCGCGATACAACTGCCCGAAAGCATAAGCTGTCTCCGGATTTCAACCGCTTAAAACCGGGTTAAATCTAAGAAAATTTTACGACAACAGCGGCCGGAAGTCCAAATCTTTACTGTAGTGACGCCTGAGCCTTAAGTTAATATCTTAAGTTCATCTGATATAGAACTATTTATTTTCTCGAAACTTTGAATTCTGGCACGATTAAAAGATTGAGGAGTTTCTATACTCTTATGTACGGGTTTCGATTGTCAATAATCTCAAAACTATTTCCTTTTTTCACTGCATAAAATCCATTTTGTTTTAACATATAAATGGGTACCAATGTAGGTTATCAACTATGATAGCCGTAACCCTATCGGTTGGTTTAAGTTCTTTTCTTTGCCATTTGATATTGATAACGAGAAAACCTTTAAATGCAAATCGAAATAACTCTTCTCATAACACATTCCTCTCTTGTAATTCTCCCATCCAAATTAATGAAATGTTATTTATGACGAAATTTATTCAATCTAGCTTCGGCAATGAGCATGGAAGTGGAAAGACTGTCGCTGCGGCTTCCCTCGTCCTCTTCTGAAATACAAGCGAGAAGGAGACTGCAAAAAAAGAGTCGTAAAACAAAATAAAAAGCACCACTTGGGTGCTTTAAGCCGAACTAATATTTCGGCACTTGGGAAATGCACTGCAAATAGAATTCATGTTGTTTAATACAGAAAATCTGTCTTTTTTTCACATCCGCTTTTTATACACCCGCATTGCAAAGAAATAGGCTACGAACAAAATCCCGACGCACCACGCAAGAGCGACCCATATATCATTGCCCACCGGTTGACCTGACAGTAGCGCACGTATGGCTTCTACGATCGAGGTCACCGGCTGGTTTTCGGCAAAAGCACGAACGACCGACGGCATCGACTCGGTTGGCACAAACGCGGAGCTGATAAACGGTAGGAAGATAAGTGGATAGGAGAAGGCGCTTGCACCTTCCACCGAATTTGCAGACAGTCCGGCAATTGCTGCGACCCAAGTTAACGCCAGTGTAAACAGTATGAGTATGCCGGCCACTGCAAGCCATGGCAGGAGCCCAGCCGATGACCGAAAGCCCATAATGAGCGCTACGAGAATGATTACGACAACAGAAATGACGTTGGATACCACCGAGGTCAGCACGTGCCCCCACAGCACGGAAGAACGCGCAATCGGCATGGAGTGGAACCGCTCAATTATACCCCGCTGCTTATCTAAAAACAGGCGGTACGCCGTATAGGATATACCGCTTGCAATCGCAATAAGTAGGATGCCGGGCAACAGGTAATTCACATAGTTATCCGTTCCGGTTTGAATGGCACCGCCTAACACATAGACGAACAGCAGCATCATCGCAATCGGAGTGATGCAGACCGTGATGATGGTGTCCATACTGCGGGTAATATGGCGCATGGAACGTCCAAGCATAACGCCCATATCGCTGAAAAAGTGCTTCTTAGCCGCCTCCATTTACTTTCCCTCCTTTTTGCCGATGATTTCGAGGAATATATCCTCCAATGTAGGCTGTTTTTCAACATACTCCACCTTTGCGGGCGGGAACAGGTTCTTTAGCTCCGAGAGCGTGCCGTTGGCAATGATCCTGCCCTCATGCAGAATGGCAATTCGGTCGGCAAGCTGCTCTGCCTCCTCCAAATACTGCGTGGTCAGGAATACCGTCGTGCCGCCATTCGCCAGCTCCTTGACAATCTTCCAAGCCTCAATGCGTGCCTCGGGGTCAAGCCCTGTAGTTGGCTCATCGAGGAAAATGACCTGCGGTTTTCCTATGAGGCTCATGGCGATATCAAGCCTGCGGCGCATACCACCCGAATAAGTAGACACCCTGCGATCGGCTGCGTTTATCAGGCCGAAGCGTTGAAGTAAACCGTCTGCTACCTGACGCGGATTGCCCAGGTATCGCAGCTTGGCAATCATAATAAGGTTTTCCCGGCCAGTCAAAATTTCGTCCACGGCGGCAAATTGCCCGGTCAGACTAATCGCCTGCCGCACATTCTCGGGATTTGACGCAACATCGAATCCATTTACGATGGCGGTTCCGCTGTCCTGTTTGAGCAGCGTGGTGAGAATTTTGACAACGGTGGTCTTGCCCGCCCCGTTGGAGCCGAGCAGCGCGAAAATACTGCCCTCTACCACCTCGAAATCTACGCCCTTTAGGACTTGTAGCTTCTTGTAGGACTTTTGTAGGCCAATGACTTGAATCGACTTGTTTTGCATATTTCCCCCTCCTTATATAACAGTAACTTTTGACAAATCGGCATCCATGCCTTTAAGAGCGGCATAGGTCAGCTTATCCATCATCGCGCCGTCAAAGCAGATGGTCTTGATAGCACGATAAAATTTCTTGGACAAAGTAAAGCCCGAAAGGAACGATACATTTTTGAGTATCGCACCTTTAAACGAAACTCCGTTCAGCCCCGACTTGTCAAACTTAACGCTGATAAACGTCTGACCGTCAAAACATTGCCCGCTCAGATCGGAATATTTGAAGTCCACGCCGTCAAAGATGCATTTATCGAAGATTGTTTTTCTGAGGTCGGTCGTGGTCAACTTGACGTCGGTCAGTTTTACGCCTATGAATTTTGCTCCGTCTAGCCCCGACGAGCTGTAATTGGTGCGCACAAGGATTGATTTATTGAAGCTCGCATCCGAAAGATCAAGCGCGGTGAAGCTGCAGTCCGTCAGGTTAGCGCCATCAAAATTGGCTTCGCGTATGTCGCTGCCCTTAAACGAACTGCCGGTCAAATCAGCGCCTGAAAAGTTAGAACCGTGCAGCGCGCTGCCCTTAAACTGTCCATTATGAGCCGTAACGCCTGCAAAGTCGCTTTGCGCCAGGTTGCTTGCGTTAAAGTTTATCAGCACTTGCCTCTCCAACGAGCGGGAAAGATTGGCGACCTCCAGTATCGTTTCCTCGATGTCGCCGATGCTCTCAATGGTCATTTTAAAAGCTGTTTCATCATCTTTACCTTCGGCTATGAGTTCACGGTACCTCTCCTGTAAATCAGAGTGCAGGTCGGTCTTTAATTCGGTGACACTTTTCACTCCTTCGTATGACGTAAATACACCGTTCACATAATTCGTCAATTTCTGATTCATATCATCACATCTCCTTATAATAAGTTTTCTAGTACGCGCTTTGAGTACTCCCAATTGCTTTTGTTGCGATCGTAAGCCGCCTTACCCTTTTCGGTAATTCTAAAATATTTGCGGCGTCCGCCCTGAGATTCATCGCCCCAATACCACTCGATATCGCCGTCGTTCTCAAGCCGCCGGACGCTGGAGTACATCGTGGCTTCCTTTAATTCATATTCGCCGCCCGAGCGCTCGGCAATCAGCTTGACAATCTCGTACCCGTAGCGGTCCGCTTCGGATAAGAGCCGTAAAATCATCGTATCGGTATGTCCGCGCAGCAGGTCGGATGTAATTTTGTTCTCGCTCATATAATCACCTCCGCATTTGTATAATACGACATAGTACTATGACTGTCAAGGTAGTGTTTTAAGTTAGGTACTTTGTTTGAAAAATAAACTTCCATCTTCCCCCACCAAAAAAAAGTGGTCCCGAATGATTCTAGATCATCGGGACCACTTTTTTTGGTGTTTAGTTATTACTAATCGAGCTTCAAGAACCAACTAGGGTTATGATTTAAAGCAACTTAATCAGTTCTTCTAGCTCATCAACCAAACCTTTTGCAAGTTCAAAATCAGTATCTTTTAAAGCCAATTCTATTTTCGTTTCAACTGATTTTTTCTTTTGTTCCATTTCTAAATAATCTCTATCAAAATGACTAGCATAGACCATCTTTTTAAATTTTTGTATTTTCATCTTTCTAATCGTCTTATCGTCAATAATTAAAACATAATCCATACCATTTACCACAGAATAGAAATCATGAGAAATCATGAGAATCGCACCTTTATAGTCTTCAATGGCTTTCTCCAGTGCTAATTGTGAGTAAGTGTCTAAATGACTTGTCGGTTCATCGAGAAGTAATACGTTTGCTTTACTGGCACAAACTTTAGCCAATTGAAGCATATTTTTTTCTCCGCCCGATAAAGATTCTATCTTTTGATTAACGATTTCTCCTTCAAAGCCATAGTCTGAAATATAGGATCTAACCTCTTCATAAGTTTTAAACCCGGCATCGATGAATTCTTCGAGTATTGTATTAGAATCGTTTAGCATTTCGCCTTGAAGCTGAGATAAATAAGCCACTTTAGCATCAGCATTTATTTCAATGGAATCATTATTATTTTTAAAGATTTCCCGGAGTAAAGTTGTTTTTCCGGTACCGTTCGGACCGATAAGGGCTACTTTATCCGTAGATTTGATCTCAAAGTTAACATTTTCTAAAATCAACTCATCAAAGGAAACACTATAATTATTGACACTTAAAACAATGGTGTCTTCTTCAATTTCATTATCGATCCCGAAACTGATATTCGGTTGCTTAATATCAACAAATGGCGCTTTAATTCTACGCGCTTCCAATCTTTCTTGAAATTTAACTCGAGCTTTTAGCGCTCTCCCTCTAGATGCTTCTGAATTATACGTTGCGATTGCTCTAAGATTAATAATTACGTTCTCGTTTCTCTCAATTTCTTCCTCTTCAGCGATTGTGAGTTCTTGTAACTCAATTTTAGTTTGAAGTAATGAGAAGTTATATTCAATATATCGCCCATCAAACTCTTGGATCTCCATGTTTTCAAGATGCAAAATTTTGTTGAAACAATGATTCAATAGATATCGATTGTGCGTAACAACAAGCAGTATTCCTTTGTGGGAATTAATAAGATTTTTAAGCGCATTTAGATTTTCAAAATCTAAAAAGACATCTGGTTCATCCATAATCATTAATTCTGGATACTCAAGCATTTCCTTCATCACTTGAATAAGTTTGAATTCCCCGCCACTAAGATCGGATACCTTAATATCTTTACGCTTCATGAGGTTTGCCAGATTTAGTTTTTTATTAATGTTGCTTTCAAAATCTTCCCCACCGATTGCATCAAATGCGTCTAAAGCTACTTGATACTTTTCCAGTAACGATTCAATATCCGATGATGTTTCCATTTCAGTGCAAATCATTTGTATTTCATTTTGTATCTTAATAAATTTTTCTCCTATATATTCAAAAACAGTTGTTTCTTTAGTTTTGTCTGGTTGTGAGAACTGACTTACATACCCCATTTTGCAAGTAGGGTCTATCTCTAACTTGCCATCAAACAAATATCTTTCTGGATCCATCAGTATATCGATCAGTGTACTTTTCCCACTGCCACTTGTTCCTATAAAGGCGCAATGTTGCCCCTCTTCAAGCGTAAATGAAATGTTATTATATAGTTCTTTTTGCGGAAATGAGAAGGATAAGTTTTCAACTTTTATCATAGTATTACCTTTCTTTATAACTAAATTTGTGACTATTACTTAGCTGTATTGAAGCGCATTGATTTTGAGTTTACCGTTGACAGAATAACACTTATTACAACCAACTACAATCATTTCACATTAAAGTTGTTCGTGAAACCGAACAATACAACTTAGAACAATATGATCACGCCTGTTGATTAGCCAGATACTGGATCAGAATATCAGTAATCCATTACACCTTATCATAGTTAGTCTTAACATAGGCGAGTTACTATTGAGCAATTACTTTTTACTATTACTAAATCCCTATTGCATAAGCGAAAGTCGATTTGATTCAGTTTCTTTGTAATCGAATTTTTCCACCTTTTCACCAATAGTATTCATTATTTCCCCATCTATAAAAAAATAGGGCCCTCCTAATTATGGTATTAGGACAGCCCTTAATGATTTACATTCTATTAATGATTCCATAGTTTTTTTACTGGTTCCACACTTTTATATCACCAGGAAATTTTTTAAATAACAAATCCTAACCTACTCCACCGTAACACTCTTCGCCAAATTACGTGGTTTATCCACGTCATGACCCAGGGCCAAGGAAGCGTAGTATGCCAGCAATTGCAACGTAACTACAGACAAAGTTGCCGTCAATAATGGCAATGTCTTAGGAATTACAAAGGCTTGATCGACAGATCTAAGCAGGTCGGTTACATGCTCTTCGTGGGTGATTGCCATTACGTCTGCGCCGCGGGCTTTCACTTCTTTGATGTTACTTACAGTCTTTTCGAGGACGGATTCTACAGTTGCCAGGGCAATTACAGGAACGCCTTCTTCGATTAAGGCCAGTGTACCATGCTTCAATTCGCCCGCAGCATAAGCTTCGGAGTGAATGTAAGAGATTTCTTTCAGCTTCAGCGAGCCTTCTTGAGCAACTGCGTAATCTACGCCGCGGCCGATGAAGAACAGGTGCTTATGCTTGGAGATTTGCTCTGCATAGTTTTTAATGGCTTCTTTTTGAGCCAAAATTTCTTCAACTTGCTCTGGCAGAGCATGCATAGCTGTCAGAATTTCTGACACTTGCTCTTCGGTTTGCGTACCGCGAACTTCTGCCATATACAGACCCAGCAAAGTAAATGCGATCAGCTGCGATGTGTAGGCTTTAGTGGAAGCCACCGCTATTTCAGGTCCAGCAAGGGTTACGAGAACATCATTAGCTTCCCGGGCAATGGAGCTGCCAACTACGTTAGTGATTGCCAATACATGAGCGCCGTTTGCTTGACCTTCACGCAGAGCAGCCAACGTATCAGCAGTTTCACCAGATTGGCTGACAACAATAACAAGCGTTTCAGGGGTTACGATTGGTGAACGGTAACGATACTCTGATGCAATGTCATTTTCCACTGGAATACGTACCAAGGTTTCAATCAAGCTGCGTCCCACAAGACCTGCGTTATAGGCAGTACCGCAAGCTACGATTTGAACATTACGGATGTTCTTGATCTGTTCAACAGTCAAGTTCAGCTCTGGAAGAATAACCTTGTTGCCTTCTGCATTAATACGACCACGCATAGTATCGCGGTATGCCTTAGGCTGTTCGTGAATTTCTTTCAACATGAAATGCTCGTAACCGCCTTTTTCCGCCGTTACAGCATCCCAATCGACAGTAATCATTTCCCGAGAAATAAAGTCGCCTTGGGTCGTCATTAGTTCGACAGCATCCCGTGTCAGGACTGCCATTTCGCCGTCGTTCAAAATATATACGTTGCGGGTATATTCGAGCAAAGCAGGAATATCAGACCCGATAAAGTTTTCACCTTCGCCAAGACCAATAATCAAAGGACTAGCTTGACGTACAGCCACCAGTTTATCTGGTTCGTACTCTGTTAATACGCCCAGTGCAAACGCACCACGCATGTGAGTAATAGCTTTTTGTACAGCTTTGACAATATCTCCGTCATATTCGCGAGCGACTAGGTGAGAAATAACCTCAGTGTCGGTTTCAGAAGAGAATTTACAGCCTGCAGCCATTAGTTCTTCCTTCAGATCCAGATAGTTTTCGACAATCCCGTTGTGTACAACAGAGAACTTCTGGCTTGAATCCGTATGTGGATGGGAGTTCGCATCAGAAGGTTTACCGTGCGTAGCCCAACGTGTGTGTCCGATCCCTGCGGTGCCTGTTAATGGGCTAATTTCCAATCTAGCTTCCAAGTTCGCCAAGCGACCCTGTGCCTTAACAACCTGCAATCCTTCATTCGTGAACACCGCAATACCCGCGGAATCATACCCACGATATTCCAACTTACTTAAGCCTGAAACCAAGATACCTTGAGAATTCTGATTACCAATATATCCGACTATACCACACATTATTATTTCCCCCGTCCAATTTATCGTAATGTGGCGGCGTAAGGAAAGAAACGTGCTGTGCAGCATGTTTTGAGAAAAAGCATATATTCTGTTGCCATTCGCTCAACAAAATAAACTGTTCATAGTTATCGTTCTTGAAATGTACAGACTTCTCCTCTGCCGCAGCAGACCGCTCTTGCTCCTAATTACGCATACCCATGAATATTCAATTTCTGCTGCACCCACGAGAGCGTTGTGTGAAAGGTCGCCCTTCCATTTTCCGCTTTCGTTTACGGCTCTGGTGCATCACCGGGAGGTCCCCGCCGAACATTTCGAACACCTCCACCTCGTCAGCTTACATCTGCCGTGATCCGGTTCAGCCTAGCCTTGACAGGCAATCATTGGCTTTCCCTTTTCTCCCGCGCAAGACCAAGCTCTGGCGCTTGTGTAACAAACCTTACGATCCCCACTTTCCTTCTTGAATGACACTTTATCTATTATATGCACCTTACATCGCTTTGGCAATGACCTGTAGATTATTTACATTTTAAAAAAAGCCGATGATACGAAGTTTAGCCTCCGCACACCGGCCATTCATGGAATAGGATATAAATTAGACTAGTTCACGTTGTACTACTTCTACAATCTGTCCTACAAATTGATCAAGCTCATCCTTATTAGGACCTTCCGCCATCACACGAATCAGAGGTTCCGTACCAGACGGACGCACAAGCACACGGCCATTATCACCCAGCTTGCCTTCAACCTCTAGAATAGCCGCTTCAATGGCTGGGTTGTTCGGATAGTTGGTCTTATCTAGTACACGAACATTTACCAGTACCTGCGGGTATTTAGTCATCATAGCTTTCAGGTCGCTAAGCTTCTTCCCCGAAGCTTTTAAGGTATCCACCAGTTGAATAGCGGTAAGAATGCCATCACCTGTAGTATTATAATCTAAGAAAATTACATGTCCGGACTGCTCTCCGCCTAGATTGTAGCCGCCGCGGCGCATTTCTTCCATTACGTAACGGTCACCTACAGCTGTCTTAGCAGTGTTCAGCGACAATTTCTCAGTAGCTTTGTAAAAGCCAATATTGCTCATTACTGTCGAGACAATCGTTCCATCCTTCAGCTTGCCAGCGCGGTTCATGGCATCTCCGCAGATGCAGAGAATAAAGTCTCCGTCTACTTCTTCCCCATGATTATCAATGGCAATCAGACGATCCGCATCTCCGTCAAAAGCTAGTCCCAGATCAGCATTGTGTCGTAATACTTCCGCACGCAGCGTCTCCGGATGTGTGGAACCGAATCCATCGTTGATGTTCAGACCGCTAGGCTCAGCTCCGATGGCGATTACTTCAGCGCCAAGCTCTCTGAATAATCTAGGTGCAAGCTCATAGGCAGCGCCATGAGCGCAGTCTAACACGATTTTGATATCATTAAATTTATTGGATACCGTTGTCTTCAAATAATCCAGATACAGATACTTGGAGTCATTATCAATAGTGACTGTACCAAGACCTGACCCTACAGGACGAGGAAGTTCGTCTTTTTCGGCATCCATCAGTTCTTCAATTCGTAGTTCCGTCTCATCCGTAAGCTTGAAGCCGTCCCCACCAAAGAACTTAATCCCGTTATCTTCAACCGGATTATGTGAAGCTGAAATCATTACACCGGCATCTGCTTTTAATAAACGTGTAATATATGCAACGGCAGGTGTACTTACAACACCTATACGAATAACATCCGCCCCAATGGACAGCATCCCTGCTACAAGCGCTGATTCAAGCAATGGTCCGGAAATACGTGTATCCATTCCAATAACTACTTTCGGCTTATCTACGTTACCCGCTAATACATATCCTCCACAGCGGCCAATGCTATAAGCCATTTCTGCAGTCAATTCCTGGTTCGCGACTCCGCGCACACCGTCAGTTCCAAAATACTTCCCCATATCTTTTCTCCTTTTATTATGCTGCTACAGCTTAATGAATTATTGTATGGCTAAATGTCTATTATGTGTAGAACTGTGTTGTAAAAATAGACGTTAGAATCTAAAAAAAGTTACGTTCCGCCACTACTGCTGGTATTTCCGGTACTTGAACTACCATTAACAGCACCACTATTCTCACTTTTACCTGCTGATGGCGTTGCAGTCGCTCCGGGAACAGGCTCACTATGAGTTGGCTGCACACTAGGGGTGTTACCTCCACCTGACACGGGTTCTGAGCTTGGCATTGGAGTACTGTTGTCTACATTAGGAGTTGCCGAGATTACCGGTGCTGGCGGCCCCTTAAGTTCGACGGTTGCAACAAGGCGTTCTCCCGAATTGTTCAAAGTCACAAATCTTGGTAACGATACTTGGAGCGATACTTCATGGATCCCGGCGGTCAGTCCACTAAGATTTGCGACAACATTGATGTTATCCTTATCCAATTGATCGAGCAAAGTCGGTGATCCCGACAATGTCAGCGTAACAGCTTCATTAGTAGGATTAGTTACAGTGGCCTGTAGGCCGGGTCCTAATCCCTGCAGAGTCACCGGAATACCCTCGAGGGTACGCTGAGCGACTTCTGAGACTGAGATCGTAACATTTAACTTACCGGGATCAAGTTTCTGTGTTCCGGCTGGCGGAGTCAATTCCATCGCCATCTGCTTCGTGCCGGCAGAGTCAAATGAACCTAGGTCAATTAAGGCTTCATAAGATGTAATGGATGCCAAGGCATCCTCGAATCCATAGACAACAATACTATTGATTTCTGGTGTCACCCTTGAGAGCACTAAGGAATCCGGAAGTTGTCCGGTAAAGCCAATATCAATCGGTACACTTTTGAAAGGTAGAGTGATTGGCAATTCCACAGATACGGTAGAGGGCACTATAACGGCATCCTTTATTTCACTCCCAGCACTATCATACGCAATCAGCTTCATCTTCTTTTCTTTAAAAGTCTCGTTCTCACCCTCAAGCTCTATAGTTCCCTGAACTTTCGCTACTCTACTGAGCTCACTGGCGGACAGCGTAACCTCCGCGGTTCCCACGGGCTGAATAACCGGCGTACCGAGTTGGTAACCTTCAGCCGGCTTGCCTTTAGTAGCAACTGTTATAGGAAAGGACTTGGTATTCCGCAGCTCAATATGAACGTTGACCTCCTGCGGAGTCATAGAGACAAGATCGACACCATTAGGTAAAGAAGGCGTTAAAGGGATCGTTAACGACCCTGGCTTAACATTACTTAAATCAAGAGTGACCTTATAAGCATCGGAGAACACATAGTTAATGTCTGAGCTTTTACCGCGTACTTCCATCCTCACGCTGCTTGCATCTAAAGGATCGAGCACGTACTTGTCCTCATCAAATCCGGATACTTCTATTTTTACATTCTCAATAATTTTTGTGCTCATGCTTGCGGCAGTTTGGGTATTGGGCGCAGTATCAATGTGAACCATCGTCCAAAGGATAATTCCAATCGCAAGTGCAAGGATTTTATTAAAGTTATTGTTCTTCATCCATTTATCCATGGCTGTTGTCCCCCTTCCGTTTCCAGAAAGCAGAACCTTTATCCTTAAGCGGTGAAGTTGCCCGCAATTCTTCATAAAGCTTGGATATGAGCGATTCTTCCTTAATGTCCCGCACGATTTGCCCATTTATGGCTAATGAGATTTGGCCGGTCTCTTCGGATACAACAACAGAAACGGAATCAGCAACCTCACTAATACCTATTGCCGCACGGTGCCGTGTCCCCAGTTCTTTACTGATAAACGGATTCTCTGAAAGTGGCAGATAACAAGCAGCAGCAGCTATTTGGTTGCCCTGCATAATTAACGCCCCATCGTGAAGAGGTGTATTAGGGATGAAAATATTAATCAACAGCTCAGAGCTGACTACCGACTGCATGGGAATACCGGACTCCGTATATTCATTAAGTCCAGTTGATCTTTCAAATACAATTAATGCGCCTATCTTTCTACGTGCTAAATAATTCACGGCTTTAATAACTTCACCAATTAACTTGCTAATCTCTTCATCACTTTCAGCTGAACGCCCGAAGAATTTACCCCTCCCCAGCTGTTCAAGCCCTCGCCTTAGCTCCGGTTGAAAGATGATGAATATGGCCAGTACTCCAAACGTAAACATCTGATTCATCAACCATTTCAGGGTATACAAATCTAATAGGGTACTCAGTGCCCAAATAACCACCAGCACCAAAATACCCTTCAGCAGCTGAACCGCTCGGGTTCCCTGTACCATATTGAGTACTTTGTAAATAATGTAGCTGACAATTAAAATATCAATTATATCTTTAATGGACTCTTTCCATGTCATGTCTGTAAAATAGCTCATAGCTTCAAACCCCCGTCATTTCATATTAGCTGGGTTTATGTAATATATCTGTTATGTGTATCATACTTAGGTTATAACGTTCACGCTCAGGTTGCAAGTTTAGAGTGTAGGTTGTCCTAGGTTGGGACTTTATGGCAACAAAAAAGCGCCATCTTTCCGGAAAAAGAGGCGCAGATGATATTCCTGTTAAACAATCGCTTGTACTTAACGGTAGGCGACATCAGAGAACATATTCGTCACTTTATACCAGAGCCAACTTACCGCTTGGTCTATGCTTTTAACTTGCCCCGAGATATGGGCGGTTGAAGCTTGATACAATGTACCGTCAATAACGGTAACATTGCCGTTTACATCACCGTATACTTGGGCTTTACCGTTCTCAACCGTAAGATTTCCGGTGATCGTTTTGCCGGAAGGTACAATGACTGTATCTCCCTTAATTACAACCTGATCCAGATCACTACCCTTCACCACCAACTGTCCGTCCTGATTCCAGAATGTGACAGAACTTAGCAGCATCACCACGAGAAACAAGGAAGCCGCAGTAAGTGCAGGATGACTTCTGATCCAGCTGATAAAACGACGATCTTTCTTGGCTATAGGTAGCGAGTTCATGATTCGATGAGCGAGTTCATCCGAGGCAACAGGGCTATTGTGCATAAGCGAGAACATCAGCATATCTGTCTGTTCTAGTTCTTTGAACTTAACTCGGCAATCCGGACAGGATATAAGATGCTCCTTCAATTCCCGTTTCTGCTGATCGGGCAAGTCGTCATCCAGGTAGTCATGCATCATAGAGACGGCCAGTTTGCATTCCATAGGAGCCAATCCTTTCATGAGTGCTATTTAATTAATATCCGAAGACAGTTTATATGAGTCTTGCATAACTTACATACGTGGTTAAACAGAAGACGTTTCACTTAAATTAATGAAATTTTACATTTTAGGAGCTAATTTTTTACGTAAAAATTCACGTCCGCGGTGTACACGGGTTTTTATTGTCGTTACAGGCATGTCCATTACATCACTTATCTCCTGAAGCGACAAATCCTGCAGATACCTTAAAATCATGACCGACCTATATTTCACAGGTAAACTATCAATAGCCTCATAAATCATGCTTTGAGTCTCTGATAGCAGCAATTCTGTCTCAGGTGTTACATTATCGCTTGGAATCATGGAATAGCCGTCAATGCCCTCCTGATCGTTCATTTCGGCGTCCAGAGAATAGGTTGGCTTCCTCTTGCGCAGCCGATCAATACACAGGTTAGTCGCAATACGGTAAATCCATGTCGAAAACTTCTGTTTATCATCGTAACGATCCAAATTTCTGTAGACGCGCAAAAAAGTCTCCTGAACAACATCTTCCGCCTCATGGCGATTGTTCAGCATCCGATACGCTAGATGATATATTTTGTCTTTATATAGTTCCACAAGTTCGGCAAATGCTCTTTGATCACCATTTAAGGCGAGCTTTGTCAATCTGCCCTCCACATTCTCCACCTGTTAACTCCCCCAGACTTGCCGCCCTTGGTATGTAAGGAATACACCTATCCACGGTACAAGCAATTAAAGCGTAATTCAAGTTTGGATAAAAATCAAGATATGTATTGTTACCTTCTATATAAATTAGGCTAAAAACGGCTGCAGTGGAAAAACCAGTGATAAAACGCAACTTCGAGAAGCATTTGGGCTTCCGATCGCTGTTATCCTCTGATTTCTTGATCTAAACCCAATTTGCGGTTGAAATCAGAGGATAGCATATGCTTTCGAAGCGAGCTTTCCTACGGAAAGCTTTCGGGCGAACGCTTACGCTTCTCCAATCCCAAATTTTCTCTACGTTACTTCATCACTGGAATAGAAATGCCTGCATTTTTTTCCATCCATTACATTTTGGTAACAATTAAGGGGGCATAAAAAAACCGTCCGCCCCATTGATAAGGGACGGACGGTTCATGTATCTAATGCATCAGCCCGTATTACGAAGGCCGGCAGCAATACCATTAATAGTCAGGAGCACCTCACGCAGCAGCTCAGGGTCATCCCCGTCGCCATCACGCAACTCTCTAAGCTCAGACAGTAATTGCACTTGTAAATAACTGAGCGGATCGACATATGGATTACGCAGACGAATCGACTCTTGGATTACGGGTACATTATCCAAAATGTCCTGTTGACCTGTGATTTTTAGAATGAGCTCAGAAGTTAATTTGAACTCCTCTTCAATCTGTCCAAAAATCCGCAGACGAGCTTCCTCGTTCTTGCCCATACTTGCATATTCCTTAGCAATGACCAAATCCGCTTTAGAGATCGCCATTTGCAGAGTATCGACTAGGGTAGTGAAGAATGAGAAGTTCTCATACATATGTCGCATGATTTCCAAATTCTCTTCCTTCCCCTCATAGAAGCTCTGAAGGCCAGTTCCGGCTGCATACCAGGCAGGGAGCAAGTAACGGCTTTGCGTCCATGCAAATACCCAAGGAATGGCGCGGAGATCCTCGAAACGGTCACTGTTCTTGCGCTTGGATGGTCGAGAGCCGATATTCAGCTCACCCACCTCAGGCAAAGGAGTCGACTCTTTAAAATAAGTAAGGAAATCCGGATCACGGAAAATCAAATCCTGATATTTCTTAAGTGATACTTCAGAAATACGGGCAACGATTTCTTCCCACTTGGATTCATACAGATCCGTTTGTGGAGTTTTGGCATGTATAGCTGCCGTTACTAGTGCAGATGTAGCCTGCTCCAAGCTTCGGTAAGCAATACCGCGCATAGAATAACGTGAAGAAATTACTTCGCCTTGTTCCGTAATCTTAATCCCGCCACCAATTGTTGATGCCGGCTGTGCTAGAATACTGCGGTTCAGCGGCATTCCGCCGCGTCCGAGCGCTCCGCCGCGTCCGTGGAAGAATTTCAGCTTAATGCCGAACTTGTCGGCTGTAGCCGTAATCTGTTTCAGGGCAACACGCAGCTTCCAGTTCGCGGTAACCACACCGCCGTCTTTATTACTGTCGGAATATCCAAGCATAATCTCCTGTAAATCATTCATAGCGGTTACAGCCTGACGATAAATAGGCATGCTTAGCAGCGTATCCATAATTTGCGGAGCTTCATGAAGATCTTCAATGGTTTCGAATAAAGGTACGGCCTGCAGTGTACACACTACGGTGCCATCTTTATCCTTACGGAACAGCCCTACCTCTTTAGCAAATACCATTACCTCAAGAATATCGCTTGCGGCCTCTGACATACTAATTAAGTAGCTGGTTATACACTGTTTACCGTATTCATCCTGCGCTTTGAATACCGTTCTGTATACTTCCAGACATTCCTCTGTACTCTCCGTATAAACCTGATAAGGGGACGTGAGCGGCCGAGGATCATTTAGCAGACCCTCAAGAAGCGCAACTTTTTCCTCTTCCGGCAGTTCCGCATAATTTTCAGCGATGTTCATTTTTGCTAGAATTTCAGTCATCGCATTTTCATGTTCCTGACTATGCTGACGAATGTCGAGGGTTGCCGTATGGAATCCAAACAGCTCCACTTGGCGGATAAGCTTCTTAATATAGGTATCAGCCACATAGTCTGCATAGTGGAAGCGTAGACTGCGGTCAATTACATTTAAATCATGTATAAAATCTTCTGGTGAAGAATACCGTACCGGTGTCCCCTTTTTCTCATCGTCCAGGACGTTTTGAGTTTTGGAGATCATATAGCTCAGTTTGATCCGGTAAGGCTCATGATCATTACGCCAAGCGTCAACCGGGTTCAGGTTAATAATGGCTCGATCCTGCGCAATGGATTCAGCAAGTTCAGGAGTCACATCAATAATACTTGTACTGAAACTCAGGTAACGCATAAGCTCTCTCATGATTCGTTGATATTCCCGTATAGCAAGCTTACGCTGCATCCGAAGCGTCTGCAGAGTTATGGAAGAGGTTACGGATGGATTACCGTCACGGTCGCCCCCGATCCATGAACCAAAGCGCAGATACGTAGGTACATGCCAATTCTGACCAGGATAATATTTACTTAGGCAGCGCTCAAGCTCTTGGTACACATCAGGAAGCACATGAAATATGGTCTCATGGAAATAATACATCCCATTTCGAACCTCATCGAGCACAGTCGGTTTACGATCACGTAGCTCATCCGTCTGCCATAATGTGATTACTTCATTTAATAACTTCTCACGAAGCTGCTCACGTTCACGGAAAGTTAATGTAGGATTATCCAGACCCATGACATCATCAGATATCCGCTTGTGAATATCCAATATCGCCCGTCTCATAGCCTCAGTAGGATGAGCAGTCATCACTAGTTCCAATGACAGGCCTTTTATAATCTCTTCGACTTCATTATGTGAGAAATCTCGTTCCCGTAATTCTTGGATGGCGCTCTCTATAGATCCAGGTTGAACCGTCTCCCCAGCTGAACGTTCATAATCCCGTTTCCGGCGGATTCGGTGATTCTGTTCTGCAATATTCACCAATTGAAAATAAATGGCGAAAGCCCGTATAACCTGATGGCGGTTAACCGGATCCAGAGAACTGATCAACTCTTTAAATTCACTGTGCAGTTCAGGCAAAAACAATGAGCGCAACGATTTACTGGTTTCTCGGATTTTCTCAACAATCTCCAGCAATTCATTCCCGCCTTGATGAACCAAGACCTCGCCCAAGATATTCCCCAAGAACCGTACGTCCCGCCGCAGCAGATTGTTTGAATTGCTTTTGCTAACGGTAGTCGTAAGTTCGGTCATGCTGCTCCCCCCATCCTCTTCCGGATCAATGTCTTAACATTGTCTATTAAAAAGCTTTCCTCATATCATACAATAAATCACATCGAAAATCTCCAACTTTATTGCGCTGTAAAGCGACAGAGCACTTTAAAGATTATACACCATTATGACTATTTATGCAGTGGTTATTATTTGTATAGATATGTCATTAGAATGGCTGGAGCAACTGTGGTTTATGTAAGATTTTAAATTCAGCATGAGCAAAAAAAGCCAGCTCCATGAGCTGGCTTTCATGTTACGTTGTATCCGAATTGCACACTGGGAGTACCCTCTTTACCTCTGAGGTTTTTTCTATATTATTTTATATTAATGAAGAATTATTATTTTCTTTTCCCTGTAAACCCTGGTCTGTCCTTAAAAGCTAGCTCAAATAATCCAGTAGCAGAGAGTCCAGCTATAGCCCCTGCCCAGAGACGTAAACCGAGATCCAAATTGCTAATAGGGCCGGAGACTACACCTACTAGCAGCCCTAATAACAACCCAACAATTGGAACGATATTTCGAGGAATAGAGATGCTTTTTTTGACCAACTGAACCAGTGCCAGAACAAATACTGACAATCCAGATGCAAAGCTTAATACATAATTTAAGACCTCATTATTCATCTTTCTAATCCTCCCTAGCTTTATAATGGATTATTTTTCTTCATAACGGCTGGTAATTTTGACAGTTTGGGTCGTGGAATCGTAGCTTATCTTCGCCCCTAAAGCTTTCGCCAGAGCTCGAACCGGAACATATGTGATCCCGTTTTCCAGTATTCCATCAGCCACTTTCACTCCGTTCACCTGTATAACAGCAGTCACGACATTATCCGCCGTCTGTGCATCTCTTGCCTTAATGATTGCATAAGCTGCATTGATTGCACTCTCTGAAGGCTTCGCACCGCCCCTCAGTTTTGCAAGAGTTAGCCCTAATGTCATTTGCAAATGGGGGTAGTCTTTGAAACTGGACCAATCGCCGCCCCACTCAAACCCGAGCGCCTTGGCCTGCTGTACAACCTCCTGCCAATCAGCTATCCTATCACCGTCGCCGTCACGACACATATCCCAGGATACTGCTGTACCACTAGGTAGGAGCAGGGCAAAATCAATAGCCAGCCCATAGTTATGATAGCTATAGCCTCCTTTGGCATAGGTTACAACCACTCCAGGCTTTGTACGTCCTTGTGCATATAGTGCATCCTGCTCGGCTATCGTCCGCAGGCCTTGAGTGATCAGGATAGGAACACCGTTTGCATAACAACGCTCTATCAGCAACGTAGCAGCATTCAGTACTACGGGGTGAAGTCCGGCAAGCCGGGCTGTACATTTATTTTTTATCTGGGTCAGGTTCAGCATGTTTACCTCCGTTTCTATGGGACTCATTCCGAATCCCCTTTTCTCTTTATTGCGCGGCGTTCACTGATATCGTTTTTGATCTCGCGAACGTCCTCTGACAGTCTTTCATATTGCCTCGCCAGCTTTTCAAACTGTGCTGAGATTTCATCAATAAACGACATCAGCTTCCCTTCACGAGCATGTGCATCGTCTTGATTCCGCTGAGATTCTTTCAGTTGATACAGATACAGCGATATAAACAGCACCGCCCAAAGGCCATCTTTTAACGCGGCGTTGATAAGATTTGTTTCCAATCTTTCACCCCCATAAAAAATAGAAGAGGCCGAGCTGTTGCCCGACCTCTTCTATTTTTCTCACTATACTGTTACCGACGGCTTGCCATCTGTGCCTGAACCTAGCGCCTCCAGCTCTGCTTTAACGGCTGGCTGCAAGC
This sequence comes from Paenibacillus wynnii, assembly GCF_000757885.1. Taxonomy (NCBI): domain Bacteria; kingdom Bacillati; phylum Bacillota; class Bacilli; order Caryophanales; family Paenibacillaceae; genus Paenibacillus; species Paenibacillus wynnii. The sequence continues at coordinate 528,056 of NZ_JQCR01000001.1, forward strand.
TTGCTGGAACTTGCGCAAAAGTCTTAAAACCTTTTACGATCAAAGAAACATATACTGTGACCATTGCCTTACCTCCTCTCAGAACGCAAAAAAGGAACTAAGGACGGCTCCTTTAATTGCTATTTTTGAGTAACAAAAAAGGAGCCGTTTTTTCTGGCTCCCTTAAACGCTGATTGCGAGTAGCTGTTCATAAACATCGACAAGTGCAAGCTGCATACTTGTGGTCTCAGCCTGTGCGTTGAGCAATTTTTCGTAGGTATCCGCAAGAGCCTTTTGTGTATTTAGTGCATCCGACTCTAGCGTTTTCACTTTGTCAGATAGCGGAGGCTCTGGGGGAGTTGGTTCTCCTGGTGTGGCAGGATCAGGATAACTGAATAGAAGCTCTTTGGTTACTGGGTCTACCCCTTTTAATCGCCCTGTTTGGAAGTCTTGCGCGTATTCTCCGTACTCCAGAGTCATAACCTCTACGGTTTCCCTTACCCTCTCTGCAAGGCTTACATAGACTTCAAAATCTTGATCGACTGTGGTTTCGATTACGTCGCCAGATCGCTCTCCAGTATCAATTAGGACATTGCCCGTTTTATTATCGTAATAAATTTTTCTACCTATATTCATTTAGTTACCTCTCCCTTTATTTATTCATAAGCCTTCCAACGTACCTGATGTGAGACGTATCCATTAGAAGGATTTACATAAAAACTCATACTAAACGTAAATCCGTTAGAACTTGGCACTATAATAGAAGAAGTAACATACCTACTTGGTTTAGTTACCCCGCCACCACTATCGGGAAATGTATAGCCCCCAAATAACTCCGAATAGTAATAAGAAGAAAATTCATTTCCGTTGTCGTACGTATAAAATGTATTCAATACATACCTTAATCCAGGATCGGCATTCCACCACATAACTTGTATGTGCTCTAAAATTACAACTGATGGTCTAAACGCTAATCCAGACACAGTATAAGAATTTAATCCACCAACATCAACAAGCCCTCCCGTAGCTGTACGTTTACCTTCGACAAGAGTTCCCACGATGTTGAACATTTCGTACCCGGCGCGGATATTAGGCGCCGCAAGATTAGGGTTGATGCTTTGCAGCTGTGCAACAGATACTTTAATTTCCCCGTCTCCCGCCCCGCCCTTTTGGTATCCTTTTTCGGGATACACGGCAACGCCACCATCACCCCACTTTCCAACGCCCGACGCATTTCTTATGCCTATAAGGTTTGGCATAGTTCCCGCGGTTCCCGCTATGGTTGTTCCTGCAAGAACATTCGCCGCCGGAACCGTTACCCCAGCAACAGTAATCGCCGTATCATAGATCCCGGCTGGCTTGACGATATTTGACACGGTAGGCGTAACCGTCCCCCCTGTTTGCACCGCCAGCGTTCCGACAATATCTCCGGCATCGGTAGCCGCTTTTTTTCCTGCTCGGATATCTCCAGCTAATGCATCGCCAGCGCCACCCGAGCTATCTGCCAAAAAATCCGTTCCAACTTTACGGAACATGTATGGCTTCCCGGCGAGCAGTTTTCCGGCTGCATACGCTACACCCTTTTGATCTTTTAGTGCGATCGCTCCTAGGCCGTTGATATTCAGTGTTGGGCTTGCCCCATTTGTAACATTCGGAACAATAGTAATCCCGAATCCCTCCGCTAAGCTGGCAGGAGCAGGAGTGAGAGTGGCTGTGTATGCCGACAATGTGCCAGCGGTTGCCGCATATCCCGGTTGACGCACATAGTCAACAATTCCTGTCTTTGCATTAATCTGCGTTTGAATTGCACTTGTCACACCGTCCAGATACCCGAACTCGGCATTTGAAACCGTTCCTGTCCCAATCTTTGTCGCGTCAATTCCTGCTGCAGCGTTCACATCAGCATTGACAATCACACCAGCAGCAATCGCAGTCACGCCGTCTCCCGTGCTTGTCACGTCTCCGGTATGGTTTGGATGGGTGTAGTTGTTCGCACCTGTGGCGATACCCGCTAGCTTTGTTTTCTCAGCTGCAGTGTAATCGTTGGTAGACAGCTGTTTACCCGTGACTTTATCTACCTTTCCATTCACGGAAGTATCCAGGATATCCATATTGCCGTTTAGGTCTGCAATGTCTACTAGGTCAGTACCCTCTGGCTTCTTCAGCCCTAAATTACCTGTTGTTTGCATAGTTCACTCTCCTATCCATAGGTTCTAAGTTCGTTCCAGGTCTTCGCACCCGCTGTATTCCATGAAATAGAACGGAGTGCTGACCAGTACGTGTAGGTATATACAAATTCGTACGCCAAATGCGCAGGCTTAATCTCCTCAATCATCTGGATTAGCCCGGCCATGTTCGGCGGAATGCCCAAAATACCGACAAATCGGACAATAAACCGATATTCGCCTGGTACTTCTTCTAATAGAACATCACCGCCGGAAAAAGCCGATGCCGTTCGCTGTATCATTTCAGGTGTTGTCGTCCCCGAGCCGCGTAACTTAGCCGTTATCATTTCTCGCCGACTAACGAAAGACTTCGAAGGGTCTGTACTTAATCCAAGCTCTGACTCCCAGCGCCCAAGACTCCAGGTAGCTGTTTCAACGAACGCCTGATTAAGCACATCTATGGAACTGGGTTTCAGACTTCCAATCTCAACTCCGAGTGTCTCCTGCAGTTCCTCCATTTCCTGAACACCTTGATAATAGGACGGCAAGTACTTCATAAGATCTACCGCTTCAAGGTTTTCGGAATCTTCTGTGTCTTCGTCAGTAAATAGTAATGAACTGTATAAAGAATTTCCGTAGCTCAATCTCACACCCCCTTAAGCTGATTCCATGTCAGCGCACCCTTGCTAATATATTCCAGATGAGTATGCGTTGAAGGAGGATAGGTCGTAGGTTTTCCCGTAACACCAGACCACGGAATACTGTCGGCAACGGAGGCATAATTCACCTTGCCGTCATTATTCGTATCATAAATGCTTTTGAGCATATCCCCGGCACTTTGTGCAGCTACCATTAGAACGTTACCACCAGTCGTACCAATATAAAGCTTGCTAGTATCTGTGCAGTATCCAAGTTCACCATTGGCCAGTGTGCCGATCGCACTTTCCAGCCCTCGTCGGATCTGGATTAATACTTTCCTTGCCATTTCACCGCCCCCCTAGAACGTACCTCCGTCAATTGTGCCTATCATCAGACGATTGCTGTTCGCCGTGTCATACACAATGCTGTCTGCATCGATATTTGCCGCCACCCCGTTAACATCTACAGTAATTCCCTTTGATGCAGTAACTGCGATAGTATCCGCCGCTACGGTGATACCGTTGCCCGCACCAACATTCAGCGTCACCGAATCAGCCTGTCCACCGCCTGTTAACCCGGTTCCGGCCGTAATCGACTGCAGCGCTCCTCCGGTCCGTACCCAAGCCGTACCATTCCATGAGTAAATCTTGGATTCGTCATCTACGTAGGTAGTCCAGCCAATTGCCGGTGTATAGTACACCCACGCTGCCGATTGATATTCGGCGATTTGATTGGTCTTACCCGACCACACTCCGGTTGCTGCTGTCGGAATAATATACCGATCGGCTTCTGCCGGGCTTACTGGCGGAGTAGTCAAGTGTTGGTCTTTTACTGATGCTTGTGGTTCGATATTGTGTTTCGCTAATTCGATTTCGTTCTTAATCTTCTGAGCAGACCAGATATCTGTTACAGCCGTACCCGTGTCGTTAATTACTCGGTGCTTTGTGACATCATCAATGTGGGTCTTGATCTCGGCTGCCGTTTTTACGTTTGTTCCATCCGACACCTTATTGACATGTCCGCTGCTGATATCCGCTTTCAGCACCTTGGCATAAGTTGTTCCTTCAGCAATATTATCGATTGTACCGGTCAAGTCTGTCAGAGATTGGGCATTCATTCGAACCCAGGCCGACCCACTGTCAAAATACAAATAACCTACATTAGTACCGCTTGTGACATAGTATAATCGCCCCACGGATGCCGCCACAGGCCTAGATGCCTCTGTTCCGGATAGCGCCCGTCCAACCATGGAATTCGTTGTACCGTCTCCGATATAGATTTCCTTGGTGTCTGTGCAAAAGCCCATTTCACCCGCTTGCAGCGCACCGTAAGTGCCTAACTCGGCTTTGGTTCCACGCTTAATTCGTATTGCTTGTGCCATATTACACCCCTCTCACGAATGATCCACCGTCAATTATTCCGTTCCTTTTATACCTGTCGACCTCGGTCTGCGTCGCCGACACTGCCGCCTGCAGCACATTAATATCCTCAGCCTCAACGGTATCACCCGGCGTCTCATAGGTAACGTATACTGTCGGCGAACTGGTATATATCTTTATCACGCGCCGCCATGGTGTAGTATCAGGAATAGAGAGCGTAAAGTTTGTCACTTTCTCCCCGGTAAACCTAGCCCCCGTGTACACCTGTAATGTGCCATTATTGATGTTGTCGTGTTTTAGCGGGCCACTATATGCCCCGTTTGTAAGGCTTATTTGTTCTTCAACTACGTAGTTATCCCCTGTCGGGTTTTTGTTCAATTTATCGAAAAATATATCAATATCATCAGGATAAGACATCTCACACCCCCAAATTAACGGTGCCAATCCGTGGTACTTCCTCATCCGTCAAAGCCACATTGACTGTGCTGCCATTAAGCAGCAAACCCGTGTAATCTAATACTCCATCCGTTCCGAGCAGTAAAGCACCGATTACAGCATGACTTACATAAGTAGTAGTAAAGACCCTGCTCTTACGCCATGTCTCCAAAGCAGAGTCGAAAGAGTTGACGATATCTTGGAGGGCGTACCCGGATGCCAGAGTAACTGTGGCAGTTATATTAATGAACTTACCTGTGGCAGCCGCTACTGTTACTACCGCCCCGATTGGAGCCTGTCCTTCCCCTAGCCCTGGTGAGGGATCAATATAGTCTTGCACCTGCTGCACCAGCACACTGGAGGCAGGGAGACTATCCGTATCAATGATGACTACCTTCACTGTCTTTGGTCCATTCCAGAGTGGGTAGACTTTAGCGCCTCCAACACCTGTAATTTGTAGTGCCCACTCCAGATAATGATATTTGTTGCCGCTTGTGCCTGGCTTTCTGCTTGTAGTAAAGTATCTAGTGCGCAATTTAGAATCCGTCTCCCGGTCTGCCCCCGGCACCAATAACTCCGATAGTTCTGCACGCACCAGTCCGTTTACGTAATCGATTGGAAGCATGGAACCAAAACGTTGCCCGCCCTCCAAACCAACAGATTCGCACTCCATTCGGTAATTACCTAATGAAAGTTTTTCAATCGCCCTGTAATTAATATCGTCTAGAGAATATCGACTACCAATCGCTATATCCATCAATGCATCATTCGCGCTGTAGAACACTCCACGCAGTTGTGCTGCTATGGCCTGTTTGCGTATAATTCCTGACCATGCAATCGTTCGATCTAAATAATCCCCACTAGCGGTGTCAGCAAACATAAGATTCTGATTGATATCTAGCTCCACATACATCTGAGCCATTTCTGCGGCTGCGGGAGCCAAAGCGTCGTAAACGATGCTCCCTTCCCGTTTGTCCATTCCTTCGGGCACCCGGTCCAGCATCCGTTCCAATAACGCCTCAAATGTCTGGTCCTCATACATTACCGTTCATCTCCTTTCTCATCTGAAAATTCCCGTACTGGCTAACAACAGTAAATTCTACAGTTAGATTGTCGCCGCTAAAAAGAACTTCCATATCTTCGATACCGGTGATCCGGTCATCCTGAAGCAGAGCCTCGGTAAGAACCCGCCGAATCTCCGATCTTACCAATAACCTATCTTGGGCAAGCACCAGTCTCCACTCGGTTCCGTAATTAAAGCTGTAAATTAACTGCTCATACCGGTCCGTCTGCAAAATTTTAACCGCTGCTTGCTGCACAGCCTCGAGCCCGTCAATACTCCCGGAGATACGCTTTCTATCCATATCCAAACGGTAAGTAAGACTTGGTTCTTCCCCTGTACCGGTGCCTAACTCCCCCACCCCCTGCAAAAGACTGGTGATCGGCCCGTCCTTTCCGATTGCCGGAATCATAATGGATTCACCAGCCTGTCCAGTACCACATAACTTTGCCCACCCTGCATCCTTGCCATCAGTACCCGGTCACCTACTTCAAGACCCCGCCTTAGAACTACTTCTTGTCCATTAAGCAGAAGCTTATTTTCAGTCACCGATTCCGGTAGCACCAGCGCATGGGCAGATAACGTGAAGCGTTGATCGACCTGAATTTGCAGCGGCGCCGTTCCTGTTACCGCTCCATAAGAAAAAGCCACCGGGTTCGTATTGGAAACGGCTCCGAGGCTCGCTTTTTTAATAATATCCAGCATTGCTTCTACACCACCTTAATATCGAGAGACATCGTATGCTCACCGCCGGACAATTTGTGGCTGCACTGGTCTACTAGGAACAGTTGAGTCTTGAAATCATCCAGCAGCACGTAAATGAAATTACCTGCACGTACCCGAATATCACCAATCGCTTGCAGGGAAAGGCTGACCTTTTCCCGGTTATGCAGCTTCAGGAGATTATTCGCCTTTTCCATGATTTGGGCAGAATTTGTCTGATCGTCAGCCTTCTGGTACAAATGAAGAATCCCCCAGCGCTCTACATTTTCCTTGTCACTGACAGGATAGAACTCCCGTTTGCCTGTTTCCTCATTATCTTTATAAAGTAAAATCGTATTGTACGTTTCGTCATCAATACTTTTTTTCTGGGAATATTCATACAGATCATGTCCGGCACCAAGAATCAGATTGAGTACCATGGATTTCGGATTGCGTAGTGTCAGCTTGCCGAAGTCATCATAAAAGGCCATCAACTGACCCTTGTACTGAAGCTCACTTCCGATAGTACCCATGATAATATCCAGCAGTTTTTTGTTATCTTCAATCAGTGACGGGATCTTGTATTTTGCCTCTTCCAGCACACCCGTCTGCAAACCGTAATCCTGGGCGATTTTCCGAATAACATCACTTACAGTAACATCCTTCAATACATAGCTCCCGTTACCCAGTAAATAGCGGATCTGATCGTACGCCGTAAGTTTAATTTGCTGATCAGAACCCGTATCGATGCTAAATACGAAACCATAGAAAACGTTTGTCCCATCCTTGCGAAAATGTAAAATATCCCCGTTATGAATTGCAAACTTGGGATGCTGATAGATCCCGCTGTCCACCAGCGTTATATCCAGGGTAGACGGTTTACCGGAGCGTGAGGTCTTCCAGGAAATGTCTGTTACAATACCGGAGATATCCCATATCCTGCCTTCCTTGTTCTTGACAAGTAGTTCCATCAGCTATCCCCCCTGCGGCAGTTTGATAACTTTCCCGACAGGAAGTTTAGTTAACTGGCTATCGGAAATGCCATTTAGCTTCTGAATGACTTTGTATTTGCTGCCGTCACCCAGGACTTTTTTGGCTACACTCCACAAGGTATCGCCTGCCTTCAGTTTGTAAGTAGCGGGAATCGCTTTGTCATTAGGCCTTTTGGTTTCAGCCTTCACCTCACCCTTATCGACTTTAACTGCTATCGCCTGATAGAATACGTATTTCTTAAGTGTCAGCGAGTACTCAATATCACCGGAGTTGCCTGCACTGAGCTTCCAACTGAAGTTCTCAATACTCGCAGCCATGTTCAGAGCAACTGAATTCTTAGGGTTTTGCTCTTTGGGACTGGCTATACCCGAAAACACAAACCTGATCGGCTTTTTACTCTCCATCCACTTCTTAATGATCTTCACGTATTCAAAAGGAGTCATGAGGCTTGTATCCGAGACTAAGACAAACGGGTAATTTTGTGCAGGGAATATACTATCTAGAGTGATCTCCATCAGCTTGGGGGCTGAAATCGTATTGATTTCACCAAAATCAATAATGTCATAACTCTTGCTATTCCCCGATTCCTTAATCTCCAGCGTTTCCGGATTGACCGGTAGCCGAAAAAGATCCATCAGATTGTTGAAGCTTAGATAAATTCCATACTCCTCCATCTTATGTGTACACCCCCTGAGCCGTTGAGATGAACTCCTCGTTCAGCTTTTGCCCGATCTTGTTAATAATCGTGTCAATGTCTCCGGCATTATTTATATTGCCTGTCGTCACTTGAACCGTTGGCGTAAGCTCTACAAAATTTTGTATCGCCTGAATCTCTGCCAGCTCCCGCAACATTGTTAGATCGTCGCTGGAGATATTCACGGTATCATTGATTTTACCGACAGAGTTTACATGATTGATATTGCTGCCATTCCCCGGGGATGTGAGACCTGGCGGTGTAGGACCCTGTGGGACCGTTGGCAGAGTGGGTACGACTGGTACTGTAGGAAGTGGAAGTGGCTTACTGCCTTTATTAGTGGTGTTCCATTGATTCAAGGTTGTCTCTGAGTTGCTATTCCCCCCCATTCCTAATTTCCCCTTAATGGAATCGAGATTGAAATTTTGTGTTACTTCGGCCGCTGAATCAAACGAGCTTTCAATCCCGAGTTGAACATCCTGCTTGAATTGACTGCTGTCTATCTTGCCAATCTCCAAATTAATCGTTGACTCAATTCCTATAAATTTCCCTAAGGCCCCAATAATCTCATTAACCCCGCTAAGCAAAAAATTAGCCGCAGTGATAATCCCATTGATAAAACCCGTCCAGAGATCCATTACATAGCCAACGAAACTGGATACAATTCCTCCTAGTTCTCTGAACATACTTGCAAAGAAGTCCCTTACAGGCTGCACAGCTGCAATTATGCCTAAGAATGCAAGTACCAGCGCTATGATCAGACCAATAATAAGTGTCATTGGATTCGCTAACAAGATTGCGTTATATATCCCTTGTGCAATTGATGCAATAGTAGTTGCAAGAGTTATGGCACCCATCACAAGCTGATAAAGCAAGAGCGCCGATACTATACCCATTATCACCGGAAGGATAAAAGGCAGAGTTGTACTAAGCACATTCCAGAGCCACATAGCACCCTGCACAACTGCCGAAAATCCTTGCGCCAGTAAAGCTAATCCGATCGAAAACGCATCAATTACGGGTTGAAAGGAACCACTAGTAAATGCTTCATTCAGCATGATAAGTAAAGGCGCAAAAGCTTGTAATGCTCCTTCCCCAACAGTGGCAAGCGTATTGTGATAGTTACCCAACAAAGTCTGCCATTGGTTCACAGGAGAATCCATCATGGTTTGCATAGCAGCACTTGTCATACCTGCTTTATTCATTACCGAATCCAAAGCACTCATAAAGCCACTCATATCCTTCGCTTTGGCCATCTTGTCCATGGTCTCTAAAGCTCCACTCAACCCGGCAGGCAAATCACCTTCTGGTATTTGCAGCATAGAGCGTAAATTCTTAGAATCTCCACCAAATGCTGATGAAATCGCTGCTGATGTATCTCCTATCCCTTTGTCTTCTGGGGAGAGCATACTCATCCTAGTTGAATAATCCATTAATTGATCGAGCTGATCTGTATTTTTGGTCATTGGGAGAAAGGACATCACTCCCTGTAGCGATTTATTAACATCCTGCCCGGTTTCCACAGCTCTTTGCTTGAATTTCTCAAACATCGCAGAGCCAACATCGTCATTGCCTGTTTTAGCTTTAAAAAGGTCTTCCATTTTCTGTTGCTCCGCTGCAGGTTTCAGGACTTTCTCCATGACACCTTTGACGTTATTAAACGTATCGGTTAGGTTCTTCCAGTGATCGACTTGATTCTTCGCTCCTTCTGTCCCCTCATCCGCAGCTTCATTCATTTTTTTTTGGGCTTGAACTGCTCCGTTTAATGAAGACTCAATTTGCGTATACGCAGCTGTATAATTATTTACGATATTATATACAGGCTTATTGACGACCTTCATACTGATCCTGTTCAAAGTAGCTGAGAATTGGTTGGAAATGCTCATCGATACCTGATTGGTAATTTGATTTGTAATATCGGTGAGCCATTGATTCGAGACTTGCTGAATACCCGCCATATTATTCTGGTTTACACTCATTCATCCACCTCCCTTACCTATTTTTTTCTCCCCTTGCTCCTAGCCCGCTCCCGCTTCTCCTTTTCCACACGAATCGAGATCATCGCATATATCGCGGCACGTTCGCGGGCAGACAGCTTCATCAGCTCATGGGGCAGAATGTGCAGCTCGTGGAGGGCGTAGTAAGCGAGGTTCGCTTCACTGTCGCCCTCGTTGATTAGTTTTTTACTTCGTCCACCATTTCGTTCATATCGGTTGCAAAACCGTTCAACGCTTGAACCCTTTCACCAAGCGCAGCGAACTCACCAGGGAGCAGCATTTTGCGCAACAGAGATTCAGCACCAAGCACAGCGTAGGAGCGCTGGAGCTCCGCGTTTTTCAAATCTGGATGTACTACACTTGCGGTCATCAGCTTGGCCATATAATCGTTGGGATCAATTTCCGAAGTGTAGACGCCATTTTTACCTTTTACTTTACGCGTGGCCCCTTTACGGCACTCCTGGTTCTCATCTTCATTCATGCTGCGCAGCTTCCAAGCTACGGCATTTCCTTCCTTGTCTTTAAACCGCGGCGAGACCACAAATTCCTCGGTCGTATCACAGGCTACATTTTGCGCAAAAAACAAACTCAATTCGCTCATTTTTCATCCTCCTATAGTTTTGTTCAGACAGAGAAGAGACCCGCAGCTAACCGCACCCGGGCCGATCTTGCTCACGTCATCTTAAAATCATGTTGCTTGTTACAGTGTCCTTTTGGTTGGCTCAGTGAAAGATTGCTCAATCAACACGTCCTCAAAGGTGAAGCTCACTTCTTCTTCCAGTGCATCCGATTCCGTATCCAGCGAAGCCATAATTACACTGTCCAGATTCACGCCTTTCAGCATGATTCTTTGTGCGCCGATGCTTGAGGAAGGATCTTCATTGGTGACCACAATATCAAAATATTGGTCCACACCTGTATGCATATAATCCAGCATCATTTGACGGAAACGGCTGGTCATATAAAAAATCGTCATCGATCCACTACCCGACCAACCCGTAGCTTTATGCTGAACACCGCGGCGACCGAGCGTTTTCACTTCCGCTTTTTGCTTTTCAACCGTAGCTTCCAGCGTTTTCACATAAAACATTTCTACCGTTTGAGTCCCAATGGTTGCAAAAGCACGGCCTTCCTGGCCGGAGATTGTGTCACTTGCATTCAGAAACGCCATCTTATACCACCTTCACTTTCATATATACTTTTTCTACGGAATCTACCGGTTTCACAGCCACATCCAGGACAATACTGTCACTGTCTGTTCCAGCTACAACAACAATGTCGCTTTGTGCATTGAAATCCTCAATCGCTCCCAGGTTCTGCAGATCATTCAGATAAGTCACACATTGCGACCAGAACATCCCTCGACCATCCGCATTGTTGGCAACCTTACCTACATAATAGCTCTCAAAAATCCGCTTAAGATCATTGGCCACACCATCCAGCACACGCAGCACACGGTTTTTAGCAAAAGCCCGTCCCTTTTCCGGGGAGAAATTCGTAAACGTATTAATATCCTGCTCTACCACGGCCTTTCCGGCACTATAAGTAAAGAGGAGTTCACCATTCAAAAGAGCAGCCGTTGTTTCGGTATGACTAAAGCGGACGTCGGCATCAATAGAATCGTCATAACCTTGATAAGTCAGCGACTCGTTCACTGCAGCTGCAGCCGTTGCACCGGCAACCCAAGCCACTGCATTATTTTTATCAATAATAGTGCCATCACTCAGGACCACGCCGTTCTTCACGCTGATTACACCTTCATGATCCGCCGTAGCATAATCCGCCAATACCGCTTGAACCTTCCTTCCTTCCGTATCACGAAGACGCTTCACAAAAGACGTATAGAGCGCCTTAAGCGAATTATCTTGCGACACCAACCCCACAGTCTGGAAGTCCTGAACCTCAAGTGCATTAAGAAATTGGCTATGCTCCAAATTAGTTACTGTACCGTTAGCCCCACCTGTGAGTGGCATGCCGGCTGTGACCTGTAATCCTTCGCTACCGTTTGCCAGGAACTGAATGTATTGGTTAGGTAATAACCCTGCAGCAGTAGCTACCGTTTGTTTGTCTGCCTCAACGCCCTCAAGCAATGTTTTTACATCGAACTTCGTGTTATCCTCAATATTTTTCTCAATGACGATAGAGATATCATTCCCGCGTACTCCACCGTATTGAGCCGTGACTTGCAGGCCGTTATTCGTTACAGCTGCTTTTACACCGTTATTCAAGCGATATAGTAAAAGTGTACCTGCCCGTTTCAGCGCTTCCCGCACCGGCAACAACACACTGTGTGTCAGCTCGTAACCAAGCAGCTTGTACACATCATCCTGCGGGGTAAGGCTTATAATAGAGCCCGGCTGCCCCCAAGGGAGCGCCAAAGCGAGAGCGGTGGTTCCTCGATCACCCATTTTACCCACCACATTTTTACTTGATGCAATATTTACGTATACGCCGGGACGTACCTTGTTTTGCGTTGTCCATGTTCCTCCAGCCATTAGTTAGCCTCCTTATTTAGAAAAAACTCCATTAATTGTTTAGCGTTCTCCAGGGTATAACTCTTGTTCTCTTCCAAAATAACATCCAATACATCCTTAGCCTGCGGAGAAAAGAGTGTGGATTGCATAATCTGCACCTTCCCGAAGCTGCTTGCCTGTTGATCCGTTGTCTTCATTTCAGCCTTTCTCCTCCCATCACATGACCCATCATCACTGCCTCCGGCTGTTCTCTTTGCAGGTGTAACATGTACTCTACCGTAAAGAGAGGATCGTTCCCCTCCTCGTCAGCCGTCCAAATCTGCCTATACCCACGAAAAGAGTAGCCGTCTACCACAATTCGCTCAAGAGCTTCCTGTAACTGATCTACCATTTCTTCGGCCTCCTGAGGATTGCCCCCCTTATAACGGATACCAAAACGGTAGATTGCTATGGTTCTGCCCTCCCGCTGCCGATCATAGGCAGCCGAGATCAATCTCGGTTGAAAAAAAGCTCCCTGGGGTGTTCCCCCGTCTACAACTACAGGCACATTCGGAAAGTATTGTACCAGCGCGGCGGTGATGCCCATCCGCAATTGCTGTACCGGCATTGTTACGTCCTTTCTAGACCGTTCTGCGGCCCATCCTTGATGGTGTTAAATATAAACCTGCTGAATCATCAATACTGTTCATCCCCTCCTAGATGCTGATAAGACAACACCCGTCTCCCTTTATGGCAAATGCGGGAAGTAACACTGCATCGCATGGTTAGTTCCCTTTTTTTGTCGGAACCCTTATGAGGCATTCATGCCTCTCGATGTTCTTCCGCCTCATTTGCCATGTTATAATCTTATCCCTTTTACTTCCGCATGGAGACGGTTTACCGGCGATCTAAAGACGAGCTTTTGGATATCCTAAGGAGGAGTAAGGGTTGGGTTAAGGAGGTTCTAGAGGGGTTCCTCGGCGGATAATTTTCCTTACATATGGAAGGTTCCATATATTAAAAGGGCTGCACCCCCTCATAAGGAGATACAGCCCTTTTTCTGATAAATGGTTAATTCTTAGAAAGCACTTCCTATCTCTTGCTGATGTGTACTTGTACTAGTTTTGAGTAATGAGGAGATGGACAGCAGATTTAAATCCATAAATGCCAAAGCCATTTTGTAAAAAGCACGTGAACGAATCTTAACGTACGTATCCTTGCTTACTGGAGGATCAAACACATGATTGTAGATGGTGTAATCGTACATTTCATCTCTTCTTAGGTATCGTTCACGAATTAACTGCTGTTCTCTAGTATCCAGTCGCTCCACCACTGAATCTATATAAGTGCAGTAAGCGATCCTGGCTGCAGGTACGTCAACATTATGAGTAGCTATAGAGGCTGTCTGATCAGTAATCTTATTCGTAGGTCCATGGAATCTTTCTATATAAGAATAGGTAGTACCGGCCTCTTTGGCCTCAAAGGTAACCGTCTTAAATATACGATACTTCTCCAGCATTCCCTCAATAGCGACTTGTGTACGGCGACGATCTAACTCAGGTAAAACAGATATATTCATAGATGTAACACTCCTTCATGGATTGAAATGATGTGAGATTATTTATGCAGATAAATACGGCGAGATATGTTAAGATTCCCTTGTTCGTATTCTGTTCCCCTTTTTATAACAATATACCACTTTTTTCCGTATTGCGTAAAATCCCATTTTCATCTGTTTTGGGTGATTAACAGCTGTAATTCCCAAGATATCTTGCCTTTTGGCATAAATGTTCACTTTTATGTTTACCTCTTGGCAATAATGGCTTATATTAATCCTAAGAGGCAGACAGTGAATAAGGAGTGTTGAGAGATGGAAGAGTCATTTGGTAGATATCTGAAACAACTTCGTGAAGAAAAGGGTCTGACGATCAACCAACTGGCAGCAGCGGCCGGTATAAGCGGATCACAAATTTCACGTATTGAGAATGGACTTAGGGGAATACCGAAACCCTCTACACTACGTAAAATTTCTGAGGCGACAAAGGTTCCCTATGAGTTATTAATGGATCAAGCCGGTTACTTGCAGGAGGCTGAACTGGCTTCTGTTGAAGTAGTTCCAGAATGGGCTACGAGTAAAGACAAGCGTGATTTCCGGAAAATGTTGGAGGATGACGGAGAATTAATGTTTGATGGTATTCCTTTAAATAAGGAGGACAGGCAGCGGATTAAGGATGTACTGACCGGCTTATTCTGGGAAGCTAAGCAAATGAACAAAAGAAATAAGCCTATTCATAGACCCCATTCAGAAGAATAGAGCATGCCCACCAATACTTTAAAGATGCTGCAGGTGAAAAAGATGGATGAATTAATCGATAAACTGATAAAAAAATATAAAACCAATTGCCCTTTTGAGCTTTCCAGAGCACTCGGCATTCATATTCGGTTTATGAATTTGGGGGAGGATACCAAGGGGTTATATTATCGTAAGTTAAGAAGAAGGTTTATTGTCATTCATAATGAGCTGCCTATCGAGTGGCAGCGCTTTGTTTGCGCACATGAATTGGGGCACGATCGTTTACATAAGGGCATTAATCGTTTTTTTCTAGAGGAGAGTTCTTACTTTTGTCCTGGCAAATTGGAACGGCAAGCCAATTCCTTTGCAGTAAAGCTGCTATTAGCCAATTCCTCTCCAGAACAAGGAGAATCTTTAGAGATCTATTATTCGCGGATAGGTATACCACATGAGATTCAATTTATGTAACAGTTAATACTGAAACTAAATTAATAGAGAGACTAAGTCTAGCAATTACATAAACAAAAAACTCTTACCGAAGTAAGAGTTTAGTGACAACTATATAGTTGTAGTATCGGGACGACACGATTTGAACATGCGACCCCCTGGTCCCAAACCAGGTGCTCTACCAAGCTGAGCTACGTCCCGTAATAAAATGAAAAGTTGGAGCGGGTGATGGGAATCGAACCCACGCTATTAGCTTGGAAGGCTAAAGTTCTACCATTGAACTACACCCGCATAAATGTAAAATCGGGACGACACGATTTGAACATGCGACCCCCTGGTCCCAAACCAGGTGCTCTACCAAGCTGAGCTACGTCCCGACAGTATTAATGGGATAAGAATATAAATGGCGCGCCCTGAGAGATTCGAACTCCCGGCCTTTTGATTCGTAGTCAAACGCTCTATCCAGCTGAGCTAAGGGCGCAAAAATAATGGAGCGGACGACGGGAATCGAACCCGCGACCCTCGCCTTGGCAAGGCGATGCTCTACCGCTGAGCCACGTCCGCAAATCATATGGTGCGCGTAGAGGGACTTGAACCCCCACGTCGTGAAACGCCAGATCCTAAGTCTGGTGCGTCTGCCAATTCCGCCATACGCGCATGATAATAATAAAAGTGAGCCATGAAGGATTCGAACCTTCGACACCCTGATTAAAAGTCAGGTGCTCTACCAACTGAGCTAATGGCTCGCATCTGGCTGGGGATATAGGATTTGAACCTATGAATGACGGAGTCAAAGTCCGTTGCCTTACCACTTGGCTAATCCCCATTGATGATACCTATATATTCTCCATAATCCTCATAGATATGTGAGCGATTATGGTGGAGGCTGAGGGGATCGAACCCCCGACCCTCTGCTTGTAAGGCAGATGCTCTCCCAGCTGAGCTAAGCCTCCATATGTATGGTGACCCTCAAGGGGTAATGATAGGAAAATTTGGTGACCCGTATGGGATTCGAACCCATGTTACCTCCGTGAAAGGGAGGTGTCTTAACCCCTTGACCAACGGGCCGCTAAAAATCTGTGGAGCTCTCAACCGGATTCGAACCGGTGACCTCATCCTTACCATGGATGCACTCTACCTACTGAGCTATGAGAGCATGGCTCCCCGAACAGGGCTCGAACCTGTGACAACTCGATTAACAGTCGAGTGCTCTACCAACTGAGCTATCAGGGAATATCCGCTTGGCAACGTCCTACTCTCCCAGGACCCTTCGGTCCAAGTACCATCGGCGCTGGAGGTCTTAACGGTCGTGTTCGGGATGGGTACGCGTGGAACCCCTCCGCTATCGCCACCAAACGGCAGGCTTAATCGCCTGAAAACTGAATCCGAAACAAATCTGCGTTTAGATATTTGGATAAGCCCTCGACCGATTAGTATTGGTCAGCTCCATGCATTGCTGCACTTCCACCTCCAACCTATCTACCTCGTCGTCTTCAAGGGGTCTTACTAATTGGGAAATCTCATCTTGAGGGGGGCTTCACGCTTAGATGCTTTCAGCGCTTATCCCGTCCGTACGTAGCTACTCAGCCATGCTCCTGGCGGAACAACTGATGCACCAGCGGTACGTCCATCCCGGTCCTCTCGTACTAAGGACAGCTCCTCTCAAATTTCCTGCGCCCACGACAGATAGGGACCGAACTGTCTCACGACGTTCTGAACCCAGCTCGCGTACCGCTTTAATGGGCGAACAGCCCAACCCTTGGGACCTACTTCAGCCCCAGGATGCGATGAGCCGACATCGAGGTGCCAAACCTCCCCGTCGATGTGGACTCTTGGGGGAGATAAGCCTGTTATCCCCAGGGTAGCTTTTATCCGTTGAGCGATGGCCCTTCCATGCGGTACCACCGGATCACTAAGTCCGACTTTCGTCCCTGCTCGACTTGTAGGTCTCGCAGTCAAGCTCCCTTATGCCTTTGCACTCTTCGAATGATTTCCAACCATTCTGAGGGAACCTTGGAACGCCTCCGTTACTCTTTAGGAGGCGACCGCCCCAGTCAAACTGCCCGCCTGACACGGTCCCCGTACCCGATTAGGGCACTAGGTTAGAACCTAGATACGATCAGGGTGGTATCCCAACGTCGCCTCTGCAGAAGCTTGCGCTCCTGCTTCTCAGGCTCCCACCTATCCTGTACAGATCGTACCCAAATTCAATATCAAGCTGCAGTAAAGCTCCATGGGGTCTTTCCGTCTTGTCGCGGGTAACCTGCATCTTCACAGGTATTAAAATTTCACCGGATCTCTCGTTGAGACAGCGCCCAAGTCGTTACGCCATTCGTGCGGGTCAGAATTTACCTGACAAGGAATTTCGCTACCTTAGGACCGTTATAGTTACGGCCGCCGTTTACTGGGGCTTCGGTTCACAGCTTCGGGTTTAACCCCTAACCGCTCCCCTTAACCTTCCAGCACCGGGCAGGCGTCAGCCCGTATACTTCGCCTTGCGGCTTCGCACAGACCTGTGTTTTTGCTAAACAGTCGCTTGGGCCTTTTCACTGCGGCCCCCTCGTGCTATTCACACTACCGGGGCACCCCTTCTCCCGAAGTTACGGGGTCATTTTGCCGAGTTCCTTAACGAGAGTTCTTCCGCGCGCCTTAGAATTCTCTTCTCGCCTACCTGTGTCGGTTTGCGGTACGGGCACCTTCTCCTGGCTAGAGGCTTTTCTTGGCAGTGTGAGATCATGACCTTCGCTACTACAATTTTCGCTCCCCATCACAGCCTGGCCTAATAATGTGCGGATTTGCCTACACATTAGCCTCACTGCTTAGACGGACACTTCCATCAGTCCGCGTCACTACCCTCCTGCGTCACCCCATCGCTCATAGCGGATTACGGTGGTACAGTAATTTCAAACTGTTGTCCTTCGACTACGCCTTTCGGCCTCGCCTTAGGTCCCGACTTACCCTGAGCGGACGAGCCTTCCTCAGGAAACCTTGGGCTTTCGGCGGATCAGATTCTCACTGATCTTTTCGTTACTCATACCGGCATTCTCACTTGTATACGCTCCAGCACTCCTCACGGTATACCTTCAACGTATATACAACGCTCCCCTACCCCAGATACAATGTATCTAGCCATAGCTTCGGTGGTGTGTTTAGCCCCGTTACATTTTCGGCGCAGAGTCACTCGACCAGTGAGCTATTACGCACTCTTTCAATGGTGGCTGCTTCTAAGCCAACATCCTGGTTGTCTGTGCAACTCCACATCCTTTCCCACTTAACACACACTTGGGGACCTTAGCTGATGGTCTGGGCTGTTTCCCTTTCGACAATGGATCTTAGCACTCACTGTCTGACTCCCGGCAATAAGTATATGGCATTCGGAGTTTGACTGATCTTGGTAACCCTTGCGGGCCCCGCAACCAATCAGTGCTCTACCTCCACTACTCTAATACCGAGGCTAGCCCTAAAGCTATTTCGGGGAGAACCAGCTATCTCCGAGTTCGATTGGAATTTCTCCGCTACCCCCACCTCATCCCCGCATTTTTCAACATGCGTGGGTTCGGGCCTCCAGTGCGTGTTACCGCACCTTCACCCTGGACAGGGGTAGATCACACGGTTTCGGGTCTACGTCCACATACTACATCGCCCTATTCAGACTCGCTTTCGCTGCGGCTCCGTCTTCTCGACTTAACCTTGCATGTTAAACGTAACTCGCCGGTTCATTCTACAAAAGGCACGCCATCACCCATAGATAGGGCTCTGACTTTTTGTAAGCACACGGTTTCAGGTTCTATTTCACTCCCCTTCCGGGGTGCTTTTCACCTTTCCCTCACGGTACTGTTTCACTATCGGTCGCCAGGTAGTATTTAGCCTTAGCAGATGGTCCTGCTGGATTCATACGGGGTTTCACGTGCCCCGCACTACTCGGGATCCGTCTCGGAGAGAATACAGTTTAGATTACAGGGCTTTTACCTCTATCGCGGGCCTTTCCAGACCTCTTCATCTACTGTATTCCTTTGTAACTCCATGTGAGACGTCCCACAACCCCAAGGGGCAAGCCCCTTGGTTTAGGCTGTTCCGCGTTCGCTCGCCGCTACTGACGGAATCACTATTGTTTTCTCTTCCTCAGGGTACTTAGATGTTTCAGTTCCCCTGGTCTGCCTCTACATACCCTATGTATTCAGGTATGAGTAACTGCGAATTACCACAGCTGGGTTTCCCCATTCGGACACCCCCGGATCAAAGCTTGCTTACAGCTCCCCGAGGCAGTTTCGTTGTTCGCCACGTCCTTCGTCGGCTCCTGGCGCCTAGGCATCCTCCGTGTGCTCTTATTAGCTTAACCATCACTCCGGTGTTTGGCTTGTTCGCTCATCTTGTTTTGAATGATGCTCGTGGAAAACCACTCGCAAAGTATTCAAAGCCAAAGGTCGCTTCACAATCCAAAACCTTCATTTCCAGCTAATAACTAATTTACTTGTTTGCACAAGTTATAGCTAAAAGATGTTCTAAAACGCAAATTCGTTTCGGTATCCAGTTTTCAAGGATCAAGTTTTATCTCATCCGGCTTTAACCCCGGAAGAAGATCATATCATTTTCCATAACCACTTGGCTACAAGTAAGTTCTGGAAATTAATAAATGAAGTTTTGGTGGAGCCAAGCGGGATCGAACCGCTGACCTCCTGCTTGCAAGGCAGGCGCTCTCCCAGCTGAGCTATGGCCCCATAATGGGATATAAAGGTTTGAATGGTGGGCCTTAGTGGACTCGAACCACCGACCTCACCCTTATCAGGGGTGCGCTCTAACCAGCTGAGCTAAAGGCCCTTATTCAATCATTGCATCTTATGAGAGAACTCATAAGGTTGCGCTTGGCGGCGTCCTACTCTCCCAGGACCCTTCGGTCCAAGTACCATCGGCGCTGGAGGTCTTAACGGTCGTGTTCGGGATGGGTACGTGTGGAACCCCTCCGCTATCGCCACCAAACGCATACGAAAGAGACTTGCTCTTTCAAAACTGAACACGAGTGAGTGTTTTGAACCCGAAGGTTCTATAGAAGCTTACGCTTCTGTTCGAATGTTTCCGTTACAGGAAACGATTCTCCATAGAAAGGAGGTGATCCAGCCGCACCTTCCGATACGGCTACCTTGTTACGACTTCACCCCAATCATCTACCCCACCTTCGGCGGCTGGCTCCCTTGCGGGTTACCCCACCGACTTCGGGTGTTGTAAACTCTCGTGGTGTGACGGGCGGTGTGTACAAGACCCGGGAACGTATTCACCGCGGCATGCTGATCCGCGATTACTAGCAATTCCGACTTCATGCAGGCGAGTTGCAGCCTGCAATCCGAACTGAGACCGGCTTTGTTGGGATTCGCTCCACCTTGCGATTTCGCAGCCCGTTGTACCGGCCATTGTAGTACGTGTGTAGCCCAGGTCATAAGGGGCATGATGATTTGACGTCATCCCCACCTTCCTCCGGTTTGTCACCGGCAGTCTGCTTAGAGTGCCCACCATAATGTGCTGGCAACTAAGCATAAGGGTTGCGCTCGTTGCGGGACTTAACCCAACATCTCACGACACGAGCTGACGACAACCATGCACCACCTGTCTCCGATGCTCCGAAGAGGGGCACTATCTCTAATGCTTACATCGGGATGTCAAGACCTGGTAAGGTTCTTCGCGTTGCTTCGAATTAAACCACATACTCCACTGCTTGTGCGGGTCCCCGTCAATTCCTTTGAGTTTCAGTCTTGCGACCGTACTCCCCAGGCGGAGTGCTTAATGTGTTAACTTCGGCACCAAGGGTATCGAAACCCCTAACACCTAGCACTCATCGTTTACGGCGTGGACTACCAGGGTATCTAATCCTGTTTGCTCCCCACGCTTTCGCGCCTCAGCGTCAGTTACAGCCCAGAAAGTCGCCTTCGCCACTGGTGTTCCTCCACATATCTACGCATTTCACCGCTACACGTGGAATTCCACTTTCCTCTTCTGTACTCAAGCCACCCAGTTTCCAGTGCGACCTCAGGTTGAGCCCAAGGTTTAAACACCAGACTTAAATAGCCGCCTGCGCGCGCTTTACGCCCAATAATTCCGGACAACGCTTGCCCCCTACGTATTACCGCGGCTGCTGGCACGTAGTTAGCCGGGGCTTTCTTCTCAGGTACCGTCACTCCGATAGCAGTTACTCTACCGGACGTTCTTTCCTGGCAACAGAGCTTTACGATCCGAAAACCTTCATCACTCACGCGGCATTGCTCCGTCAGGCTTTCGCCCATTGCGGAAGATTCCCTACTGCTGCCTCCCGTAGGAGTCTGGGCCGTGTCTCAGTCCCAGTGTGGCCGTTCACCCTCTCAGGTCGGCTACGCATCGTCGCCTTGGTGAGCCGTTACCTCACCAACTAGCTAATGCGCCGCAGGCCCATCCCTCAGTGACAGATTGCTCCGTCTTTCATTCTCTCCTCAGGTGAGGAAAGAAATTATCCGGTATTAGCTACCGTTTCCGGTAGTTATCCCAGTCTAAGGGGCAGGTTGCCTACGTGTTACTCACCCGTCCGCCGCTAAATGATTTTGAAAGCAAGCTTTCAAAATCACTCCGCTCGACTTGCATGTATTAGGCATGCCGCCAGCGTTCGTCCTGAGCCAGGATCAAACTCTCCAAATTGTATTTAGAAAGAGCGATTGCTCATTTTGAAACATCTGACGAGAATTTTCATTCTCTGATCATGGTCTTCAAGAAGTCCATGATTTTGGATTTTACTCTCGTAAAATCCCACTCACTCGTTGTTCAGTTTTCAAAGATCAATGTCTCGTTTTAGCTCTTCACCGCGTCTCAGCGGCGACCTTTATAATATATCACAGTATTTCTTGTTTTGGCAAGCTTTTTTTAAAAAATTGTTTTTTTCAATTTCGCTTGCCTGCTAACTCCTTATAAACAAAGTAAAAGGAGCGCGAGATATAATGTATCATGTCGGCTCCCTTTTCGTCAACCTATTTTATTAATTAATTGCAGATCCTTTGAAATTATTCATAATCTGCTTATTCTAATGCTTAAATTGAGATGAACGCCCACCCCAGGCATATCTGGAGAGTTCCTTTTGTGGAGCAAATCGGGCATACATACGGAATACAGTTTTATACCTATTGGCAATAGCATGCCTAATATTTTGGTCCAAGCGTTGATCGCTTAAATCAAGCAGCATCTCGTCAAGCTCTTTTCGCAAAACATAGTCCAGCTCTTTACACTCTTTTTCATTAAATAACATACCCAACATATGCTTGGCCTCCTTTGTGTATTTAAGCCGCAATGGTTACTACTTACTCTAGATTAACCGGAGTGTTGAAACTATAACCATAAATATAAGTTTTTCCCTTTAGATCACAATGGAACAATCTAATACCCTTTGGTAGGGTATAAAACATGACCTTACTGTTATGCTCACTTCCCCTAAATTTTATGATAAAAGTGAGAAGGTAATTGTACTTTCAATAATAGCTGCTATAAAAAGAAGAATAACGATCCAAATGGAGGCCGTTAGCGTTTGGCGCATAAAGACAGGCCATTCCGTCCCTCTCTTTTGTAACCGGCTTGATGACCTGAATATACTTGACGAGACCTTGCTTCCAAAATGCAACCCGAAAGCGCAGGCGATTATAATAGCAGGAATCTCGATGATTCCGTGCGGCAGTAATCCTTCCACAACTAAATTGAATATATCCAGACCTTGAATGGAGGAGATGTGTATCAAGTACCCGATTACCGCTCCGTTTACCAGTAGGAACAAGGCAGGAATGATACCGAACAGCGCACCTAGGAATATCATTAACACACCTTTAATGCTGTTGTTCAAAAAAATAAATACAAAGAAACTCCACATAGGATTCGAAGACTCCTTAAGATCTTTGCTTATTTCACTAAGTCCCTCTAGTTGTTGAAGAAGAAGCTTTTCAAGAGTGATAGTTCCGATCCATCCAATGATTCCACCAGTCACGAACAATAGGCAAGATACAAGTAATGCTATGCGTATGGTTCTCAAGTCTTTAAGAAAAGTGAAAAACGACATATATACCTCCTGGAATTATCGATCTGTAATGTACCAAGTCATAACGGAACAGTACGAGCATACATTTATAACAAACAAGCATTTTGTATTGGAGAGGAGCGCTGTAAATTATGAATTCTTTTTATGTGTTCAGTGGCAAAAAGATAAAACGGTTCATCTACCTTTTTGCCGCTGCGCTTCTTGCCGCCGGAGTTGTTTATATCGAGAGGGGAAATATTACGGTCTTTTCTGAAGCCGCCCCTTCTGCGATCTACAGTGTCCCGACGGAGAAGAAGCTGATTGCGCTTACGTTCGATATTAGCTGGGGGGAAAAAAGGCCTGAGCCTATTCTCAAAGTACTGGAAGATAAAAAAGTAGAGAAAGCTACTTTCTTCCTGTCCTCCCCTTGGAGCAAGACCCATCCGGAAATTGTAACAAGCATTAAGGCTTCCGGATACGAAATTGGAAGTCACGGTCATAAGCATGTCAATTACAGCACTCTGAGCAGTGAGGATATCCGCAAACAGATAACAACGGCCCATGGTATTTTAACCGATTTAACCGGTAAGGAACCGAATCTCATTCGGATGCCCAACGGCGATTTTGATAAAAGAGTACTGCAGGTCGCCAGTGACCTTGGTTATAAGGTCATCCAGTGGGATACAGATTCGCTCGACTGGAAGAATCCTGGTGTCCAAAACATTGTAAGCCGGGTTACTACGAAAGCTCATGCTGGAGATATCGTGTTGCTGCATGCCAGCGATTCATGCAAACAAACCCATGAGGCTCTCCCGATTATCATTGATGAACTAAGAAAACAAGGATATGAATTTGTTACTGTCTCTGAACTATTAAGTCAAAGCAGTGCTGAAGGAAAAGAAGTCCGAGATTCAGCTTGGTTGAATGATAGGCTCGAGGATGCAGCTGGCTTATAGCTTCTTGGGTACTAGAGTTAATGACGTGGAGATATAAGTTCTGAAATATCCGGAGTTGGGGTATCCAGCTTCGGGTATTTTAGATCCAGGCCTTCTAGAGTTTTTACAACAATGGAAAGCGCCAGATAATTACGGTACCACCTGTGATTAGCCGGAATCCAATACCACGGTGCTTTATCTGTGTTGCTTTGCACAAATATATCCTCATAGGCTTCTTGATATTCATCCCAGTATTGCCTTTCCTGAAGATCACTAACATCAAATTTCCAATGTCTCTTGGGATCCCGCAAACGTCCCTCAATTTTTTCAAGCTGCTTTTCTTTGGAAATATGCAAAAAGAGTTTGATGATAGTGGTACCCTCATCTGCCAACATCTCTTCAAAGTTCCGAATTTGCTTGAACCGCCGCTTCAGGTCGTCATCCTTCAACTCCCCATGTACACGAGGAACGAGCACATCTTCATAGTGTGAGCGATTAAAAGCTGAGATATAACCTTTTGGTGGTGTTTTCTGATGAACTCTCCATAGGAAGTCATGAGCTGTCTCTTCCAGTGAAGGTTTCTTAAAGCTGGTTACCATAAACCCCTGTGGGTTAATTCCGGAAAAAATATGCTTCACGGTTCCATCCTTGCCACTTGAATCCATCCCTTGAAGAATGAGCAATACGGAGTGCTCTTTCTGAGCGAACAAAATGTCTTGTAACTCTGCAAGCCGCTTCTTCAACTGAACCATCTCGATTTCGGCTTCTTCCTTGGACCTAAAAGAGCCCGTTTCATTCGGGTCCAGCTTCCTCAGTACAGTTTCATCTGTGTCTTTTATCATATAACGCTTGATGTTCATATATTCCCCTCCTAAAGTTTTGCAAAGCAAAACTGAACTCGTAAATAAAGATTAACCCTGTATCTTATCTTTTAACCGCCCATAATATACAAAGAACAAAACCCCGTATCCTATTTAGGAACGGGGTTCGTGTTGTACTCCATTTCTGTAGCTGAAGGCTTAATAATACGATGAAGCATCAAAATCTGGAATGCATTGCAAGCGATGAGCGGAACAACAATAAAAACAGTGGCACTATCGACACCAATTCGCAGTACACCGATAACCTCCACAATCGAAACGGCTGTCATAAAGAAAAAAGTAGGAATCCACGCCGAGATGTTGGTGTTTCGAACTTTGAAATAGGACACAATAACGGCTGATAAGAAAATAGAAACGGCCAAAGTCAGATCTGAAGCCACATTTCTCTCCCCGCCCATGAAGGTACGCAGGAACATCAGCTCAAGAAGAGACAGCACAGCAAGCACCAATTGTATGTACTTCCATACTTTTCTTGGAAACACACCGATCCCCATATAATTTAGTATCAGATAGGCAAAAAAACCAAGCTGGGAATAGACACTGACCAGCACTCCATAACCAAATAATATAAGAAGATATATGATAAAGTCAGTCACGCTTTTAAATTCTATTCGGCCATTGGCTAGTTGAAGTGAAAGACCTGCAATAACAGCCCCCCCTGCTCCGATTAAAAGCGTAGTCCAAAATAAATAGAACCATTTTCTTATACTCAGACAGCTCACCCCCTATGTGTGATTTATTTTACCAAGGTTACCGGCAAAAAACCATTCATCCTACAACATAAATGTTTTTGCAAGCGGCATACTACATACAGGAATCCTATAAAGGAGGTCAATGTCACATGAAATGGGCAGTTTATTGCGCACGCGGGTTGACGATAAGTATGGTTTTAGCTTTAACCGCCTGCGGTGGAGAAAGCAGCTCTTCTTCATCAAGTCAAACAAGTTATAAGGAAGCAAAGACAATGGTTGTAGATATATTGAAAAGCGACGAAGGCAAAAAAGCACTTCAAGAGGCATTATCATCCCCCTCGGCGGAGTCCGCAGGAGGCAGCGGCGGAATCAATGTTTTAAGTAAGAGTATGCTCCCCCTACAGACATCAGAGGATATCCGTGTTGCAGTTAAAGATACAATTACAGCACCGGAGTATAAAAAGGAAATTGAGAAAATCATGACTGATCCTAAGTTTGCGGGGGATTTTGCCAAAGCGATAAATTCACAAAGCAAGCAGCTGCACATGCAACTTATTAAAGATCCTACGTATCAAAAGTCCGTTACCGAAATTATGAAGTCCCCTGAAATGATGAAAATGTTCCTTGATCTTACCAAATCTCCAGACTATCGTAAGCAGACTATGACTATTATGCAGGAAACCATGCAAAATCCTTTATTCCGTATGGAAGTACTTGATTTACTTAAAACAGTTGTGCAGGAAGAACTACAACCTAAG
Organism: Paenibacillus wynnii; assembly: GCF_000757885.1. Lineage (NCBI taxonomy): Bacteria > Bacillati > Bacillota > Bacilli > Caryophanales > Paenibacillaceae > Paenibacillus > Paenibacillus wynnii. The sequence continues at coordinate 554,572 of NZ_JQCR01000001.1, forward strand.
GTTCAAAAGAAAGGCGGAGCACAACAGAGCGGTGGCGGTGGCGGTGGAGATGCCGGCTCCTAGTAGATTGCCACTACAATTTAACTTTAATAAAATAGGCTTGTCACCACGCTCAATGTGTGAGACAAGCCTATTTTTATGTTCAGGGTCATTCGGATTTACTTCTCACATTTAGAAATCAGTTTGGCTGCAATTTCAGAAAAAATCTGTGCGGTTGGTGTTTCCGCTTTATATACAGATGGTGAAAAATCAGGTTCGGAAATATGGTTATCAGGTGCACCTAATGGTATTTGGGCGATCAGTTCCGTATGCAGTGTCTCCGCCAATCTTGCTCCGCCGCCCCGGCCGAATATATAATCCTTTTGTCCACAGGAAGAGCATTCATAATAGGACATGTTTTCAATAACACCTATCACTTCATGATCTGTCTGCAACGCCATAGAACCTGCCCTAGCGGCTACAAACGCCGCAGTGGCATGTGGAGTAGTAACAATGATCTCCTTGCTCTGAGGCAGCATTTGGTGTACGTCTAACGCGACATCGCCGGTGCCAGGGGGAAGATCAAGCAGCATGTAATCCAGCTCACCCCAGCCTACATCACTAAAGAACTGCCGAAGCATTTTTCCGAGCATGGGTCCACGCCAAATCACCGGACTATTCTCACGGATAAAAAATCCCATAGACATAACTTTAACTCCAAATCGTTCTACAGGGATAATAGTTCCCTCTTCAACAATAGGCCCTTCTTCGATCCCCATCATATCCGGTATGCTGAAGCCGTAAATGTCCGCGTCTATCAAGCCTACCTTCTTCCCCATTCTTGCTAACGCTACCGCTAAGTTAACGGTTACAGTTGACTTTCCGACGCCGCCTTTACCACTAGCTACCGCCACAAAATGAACTCCTGAATTTTCATTTATCAATTCATGACCCTCTAGTCCTGCGGCATGTCCCTTTTTTAACATATCCTCATTATCTTCTTCCGTCTCTTCTTCACTCCTGCCACGAATTTGGGACCGTTCGTAGTCTGTTGCATCCCGCAGCCGGATATGTACATTGCCAACTCCACCAGCCTCAAGAAGTTCTCTAACCTTCTGCTCTAGTTCAATACGGCTTTGTTCATCTGTATCAAGGCAAATAACCGACAGAGAAATACGATCTTCCTTGATCATAATGTCACGGATTAACTGTAATTCTACCAAGCTCTTTCCCGATTCCACATCGGTTAGTGGCAGTAATATTTCCTGAATTTGTTCTCTCGTCAGCATAAAGCACCTCTATTTCGCATCCGGATGACCGAATAGTTTTGTCTATTATAGCATTACCCCTCCGGTGAAGAGTAGTCACTCCGTGGGGGCTTCTGATTCGTAACGTAAAATCCCCCGGTAAATACTTGTCGCCACTTTGCGCTGGTATACATCATCCCCAAGCAGCAGGGACTCTTGAGGGTGAGAAAGAAATCCTACCTCGACAAGTACTGACGGCATACGTAGGGCTTGTAATAGATAAATTGTATTAGCAGTCTTTGCTGTTCTGTTTGTATTCTCCAGCGTTATTTTTAGTTCCTCCTGCAGTAGGTTGGCCAACAGTTTGTTATCCGGATGATTCGGATAATAGAATGTCTGCGCCCCACTCCAACGATTGGATGGAATGCTGTTCATATGAATGGAAATAAACAGATCTACGCCCTGTCCTTCGATACCCCTAACCCGCTGTCTAAGGTCTTCTGACTTCCTCTTGCTATATCCTTTAGTACTATCCTGAGCTAGGTCATAGTCGCCTTCACGGGTCATAACTACAATCGCGCCAGCCTGCTGCAGATAATCACGTAAGTAGAGAGATATCGCCAGATTAATATCCTTTTCAATCAAGCCTTCGCGGCTCACAGCCCCTCCGTCAGGACCGCCATGTCCAGCATCAATGGCTATAACTTTTCCTGAAAGCGGAAGGCTCCAATAATTCCATGTTTTTGCCGTTGGCATATCATACGATATTATTCCGATTAGCAGTGCTAATAACGCCGCACCTAGTACAGTTTTCTTGATGCTACTCCAAGATATCCAGACCGAGACTTTACTGTATTTACGGCCAGACATAACAAAGACCCCCTCGTCCCGATAGATTCTACTCATCTATATGGGACAAGAGGGTCAAATAGTACATGCATGATTAGATTATGAGGTTACTTCCTGAGACATCCCCTCGATCAGGATCTGTGCAACCTCAGGGCGTGTAAATTGCGGGGGAGGACAAATGCCGTCACGAAGCAACGCACGTACTTTAGTACCGGATAGCGCCATGTGATGCTCCTTGGAGTGAGGGCAGGTTTTGTTAGAGGCCATGCTCTCACACTTTTGGCAAAAAAAGCTGTGCTCAAAGAATAATGGAGTGATATCCAATTCCTCTGCAGTAAAATTAGCAAATATCTCTTGGGCTTCATAGGTTCCATAGTAATCGCCAACACCCGCATGGTCACGGCCCACTATAAAGTGAGTACATCCGTAGTTTTTACGTACCATAGCATGGAAGATAGCTTCCCTTGGTCCAGCGTAACGCATTGCCGCCGGAAAAACACCGAGAAACGTTCGATTCTCCGGGTAATAATTCTCTAGGAGGGCAAGATAGCTTTTCATACGGACATTCGCAGGCACATCATCCGATTTCGTCTCACCTACCAACGGGTTAAGGAATAGAGCATCTACAATCTCCATTGCGCACTTCTGGATGTATTCATGAGCACGATGGACAGGGTTACGTGTCTGGAAGCCTACAACGCTTCTCCAGCCCTTCTCTGCAAAGATGCGGCGTGTATCCGCCGGATCAAAATAAAACTCCCCAAATTTCTCTGGCTGTGGGCGGTTAAGAACCGTTATTGGACCTCCAACATAAGTGTTAGGTCTAGCCAACAGTTTGCTTACTCCGGGATGCTCAGGATCCGTGGTTTTAAAAACATTCTGTGCTTCAATGGTTTGATCTACACTATAGATGCTCTCAACATCCAGCAATCCGTAAATCACGCCATCATCTTCACCAATCAATGACACTTTATCTCCAACAGAAAGACTTAAGGCAACTTCGTTCGTTACAGCTAATGTAATCGGGATACTCCAAACCGTTCCATCGGCTAATCTCATACTTTTAACCACAGAGTGGTAGTCAGCCTCATTTAAAAAACCGGTAAGCGGAGAGAAAGCACCCACACCAATAAGATCTAAATCAGATAAAGTCCATGTATTAAGGGCAATAGATTTGTAGTTGGCGGATTGCTGAAGCAGCTGTTCACGCTCTTCTCCCTTTACTACACGCTGTACAAGTGTTCCTCCATGAGGAAGTATTGACGTCATTTCGATTCTCCTCTACATTGATGTCACGGCAAAGTATGCCTTATTTGTGGAGTCCACACTCCGTCTTCTCTGATCCTGCCCATCTTCCTGCACGTGGATCTTCTCCCGGCATAACTGCACGAGTACACTGCTCGCAGCCGATACTAGGGAAATTACGATCATGCAGAGGGTTATAAATCACATCATTCTCACGGATATATTCCCATACATCTTCTGTTGTCCAGTGAGCAATAGGATTAAATTTAACTAACCCAAATTTGTAGTCATACTCCACCTTTTTAGAATTGGCACGGGTTGGTGCTTGATCACGGCGGATTCCTGTAATCCATGCATCATATTGAGAAAGGATGCGGGTTAGTGGTTCTACCTTACGAATGGCACAGCACTGGTTTGGATCTGTATTCCAAAGGGCTTCCCCATATGCAAGTACTTGCTCCTCTGGGGTGATTTTTGGTGAGACCCGAACAAACTCTAAGCCGTATTTCTCTGACATTAAATCTCTGGTTTCATAAGTTTCCTTAAAGTGAAAATCCGTATCCAAGTAAAAAACATCGGTAGACGGGCTAATTTTGTGTAGCATATCGACCAGAACCACATCTTCAGCACCGAAGCTGCAGGCAAATGTTATATTAGGGAAAGTATCAACAGCCCAGCGGATTATCTCTTCCGGGGAGGCATTCTCCAGCTCTTCAGCCTTCACTTTGATTAAAGCCTCTTTCTCCAACAAATTCATCGTCGTTCCTCCATCCATGATTGTGTTTCTTTAATTCCAACTAATTTTATATGAATTATATTTAGTATATAGTTTTCATGGAGGATGGTCAATGATATTAGTGCTTTGATAACCTTTACAATTTAAAAAACCCTTTCCATTATGGAAAGGTTTTTCTGAAACCACTATATTTACTGAACATTTGGCAATGATAACGCCTTATCTGCACTTTGAAAATCGATTTCAATTTTGTTGTGCAGGATCATACGCACTATAAAATCCTTTATTGCTCATGTAGTTGAATAAACGTTCTTGTAGAACCACAGCTTTACTGGATTGGGTACTTAATATATTACGTACTTCAGGAGTTGCGAACTCGGAGCTATATTTTAGAAAATAAATAAGCCCTTGACCATAAAGGCCAAGGGCTTAATTTCCTTGATAAACAAGGGATATTAACGTTTCGAGAACTGAGGAGCACGACGTGCTGCTTTCAGACCGTATTTCTTACGTTCTTAAATAATGATTTACGATTTGTTCAGATTACTATATATAATAGGAAGTTTTTATTTTAAGATTCGGATTATTTCCGATATGTTCAGTTATAAATATGGTCAAAATATGGTCGCGATTTATTTCACTAAAATCTTTTTGCGACCATAACTCTTTCCCAAACTGCCAAGTAGAATATCGCTCTGTTATCTCGAACCCAAGGGTTGGAAAATTGCTTGGTCGGTTCTCCGAAGATCGGTTCTAATAGATTGAGTACACTTGCATTTGGCAATAGATCAAAGTCCACTACAGAGACAGCAAGTGCACCCTTCTGATACATGTTAAATGATACACAATAACTAATATTAGTACTCTCATCTACAAAATTGTATTGTTTAGATTTATCCATAGCTTTTCTTATTGTCTTCAAAAGTGTCTTTTCTACACTTCTGGAGATAGGCACAAACTTTGCAGGTACTGTCATTAAATCAAGATTCATGATAGTACCTCTTCCACCTTCAATATATCTCTAAAGGGCACCTTAACAACATCATCATGTCCGCGTCTGACATGTATCTGCTGCTTATCTCCATCAAGTTTTACGACAGTACCTTTAATAGTACCTTGTCTCCAGACAAGCAGGATCAACGGCTTATCGTTTTGTTTGGCCTCCTGGAGCCGTTCGGCAATTTCTTCCTGAGTAAATTCATCAAGCTTTGGACGATCATTTGTTTTACTTTTTGCTGATGGTTTTGGTATAGCTGTCATAACGCATCACCCCTTCGAACATTCGTTCCTATATTATACACGAATAAATGTTCGCATTACAATAGTCTGAAGGAAATAATATGAAACTAGCAAGGTAAGGAAACTTTTCCTGAACAAACAAAAGAGCCGTCCAGGTTTATTCCTGTGGCGGCTCTGCTACGTATTCAATCAATTCTGATATGTCTTCCAAACTCAACGCAATCATGATCTTGTTCAGATTCTCAATCGACCAATGTTTTGATTTGTTATTGACCATATCATTCACTGTATTCCATCGAATATCGGCTAACTCACTAAGTTGCTTCGTGTTAATCCGTCTCTCAAACATCAGTTTTTCGAGTTTCAGCTTATATCCCATTTCATCACCCTTATATAATATACATCATTTTTCGTTGCTTATACAACAATTTTAGTTGTCTATTCATCTAAATTAGTTGACATTCAACTATATTCGTTGTATAATAAAGAAGTAGAGAGGAGGTGAACGCATTGGATAAAACGAGAAAAGAAAGGCGTAAAGAGTATCAGGTTGAAACAATCAAGACTGTGACTGCAATCATCGTCTTGATTAACTCGATACTCACCCTCATCGTCCTGCTCACCAAGTAGGAAAACCCAAAACCTCGGCCCCGAAAGGGGCTAAGGCGTTGGGGATGAAATACAAGGGGCGCCTTTCCTCTCGATTATAACACAACGATAAGGAGCGATGAAACGTGACCGTCAAACAAAAAATCACCTCGGTTATGACCTATGCCGCCCTAACAATAAGTATTGCGAATATCATCATCCTAATGGTGAAATGGTAATGCTGCCCGCTCACCTGCGGCTGGCTGAGTTATATCACACTCAGTCAGCTGGTCCACTTACTTTGGAACATGCCGTTGAACTCCAGCAATGCTTACAGATCAACGCCCGGTACTGCTCGGACACCCTGGAGTTGCGGCAGCTCTCCAATCTGGCCACAGCCACACAAGATATCGGATGGCTGAGTGAACTCCGGATCCGTGAAAAAGCCCTGCGGCTGACCGGGAGGGCACCAACATTATGAAGTGGGATGAGTTGAAGCCGGGGTTGCCTGTGCGAATCACCGCTGGTTATCATGCAGGCAAAACTGGCAAGGTACTGGCCGTTGGAACGTTTGAAGGTGGGCCCTATCGAATTGGAGCCCTGGTAGATATTTTGGAGCCACTGCTGGTGATCGTGGGGCCTGAAGCGCTGGAGGAATTGCCGGAATATCCCCTGCTACCTGGATGGGAAGAGTTTGAGGTATAAATGACAAAATACCCCGCCGACCAATTTAAGGTTGACGGGGTATTTGCTGATGCTTTCGGACTGCACGTTCGGTGCTTCCGTTTCGTGTAAGAGAATAATATCATGATTGGGACATTCTGTAAATGACCCATTGGCCTATATTCACTCAATTGGGACACTATGTATATGAACTCAATAACAATTGTTAAGGATAATTTGCCCTAACATAAATATACCTCGCTGAGCGGCGAGGTATCAGGATTTCAAATACTTATTTCGGTGCTTCCGGCGGTTTCTCTGGTTTATCTCTTTCAACGTTATATTCTTCATTTATTTGATCGTATTGCGCCTTGAATTTCTTATACTCATCTAAAGATGGTTCACTATTTCCGTGTAAATATAAGAGTATGTCTTTAAGGAGAACTATTAATTTACTGACATTTCTTTTTTCTTGCGAAGATCGCTCATGATAATTCACAAATGCATCCCAGGTATTCAAACCGGTCAGTATTGCACTAAGTAGTATTGCTGAATACTTTCCAAAATCACCCAAGAAACTCCATCCAAGAACTACCGCAATAAGTGAAGTAAGTACAATAATTATAATTTTGAGTTTTGTTGATTTGTTATTAAGCTCTTCGCCTGATTTGGAACCTTCTTCAATTTCAATTGTAATAAACTCTGCTAGAGCACTTAATTTTTCCGCAACTTCCTTATTTTGATTGTTCTCGCTCAATTAACACCTACTATCTACGTAAATAACGTGTACAATTTTGAATAATTTTAGCTGTTCTTTCTGAATGAGAAGGAGTAGTTTGATTAGCTTTAACGAATGCTTTTAAATGAGTACTGGTGGTATCCCCTTCATCGTCAAGCAAATTCAGTGATGAAGGGGATTTTGACTTTAGCGCGTTTGGCAATCCCTTTATTGCCTGAAGAGTAGAGTTAGGATCTTGAATCGTCCTAACTTTGGATTCATTTGAATAAGAAAATAAAGAATAATCAATAAGAAAGTAAATTTTAATAAAAGGGATAATATCAGGTAGAAGATATTCTTTTCCACATTCTTCACATATTAATGCTTCATCACTTTCCTCATCAATATCCTCCAACAAGGTAGGATCAATGAAAATCCTAGTAGAGATGCAAGATGGATATGAACATTCAAAAAAATAAACTATATTTAATATATCTCCTGACTGTTCAAAACATGAAAAGACCCTAAGTGACTCCTCTAAAGTTACTTTATTATTATGCGAAAATTCATAAGGACTTAGGTAAGCAGTTCGATTCTTCACTCTTTCAGAAATGAAATCAGAAAAAATTCTTACCATACCTATATCAAATATTTTATTATATTCAGAATCATTGTAAATTTGCATTAATTTGCTGTAAAACATAGCGCTCTTTATCCCCCCTCCTAAAGGTCGTATTTCTATAATAATTAAGAATTATGGAATCATTTCTAGATTCCATTCTAACTAGAATAGAGTCGGGCTCCCCATTCTTGAGCCAAGGAAGGTACCAACTAAATCCCGCCTCGTAAAGTTCTCTCTCTTTAAAGATCAACTCTTTAAGATGCCAATAAATTTTGGAGCCATATATAGGGCCAGAGTCATCGGTTCTAGAGGATGCCCTAGTTGTTAAGCCTTCTCTAAACACAAATCGAAAAATCCAACCTTTTTCAAAAACCGATCCTCTTATTTTTGTGCTTATTTCTTGATACAGCACAGCTTTAATTTGTTGTATGTAATCACCTGTTATTGTTCTAAGTCTCATTGTTGTTAGAAACTCTTTAATTTTATCTTCGGTTTCCGGTGGTGTGTGAGCATTTAGAATTTGTTCGGCTTCAAGACTCAACTCTTCAAAAAGATTGAAAATACACTTTCTAGCAGCAGTTTCGTTTAATGAGTTAATATTAATGCGAAGAGGTTCAAAAAGTAATCCTGAAACAGAGGTTGCACAAAGTAAATTTTTCAATTCAGAAATTATGGCAAGTGGCTCTTTTGAAATTCTCTCAAGTTGGGATAAGTTAAACCTAAATGATACTAAATTATGTAACAAATCAATATATATTCCTGCATAGACATCCTGCTCTTCAAATTTCCTCGTTCGGATAGTGTCAATCTTTAATAACATTTTAATCCCAATTAAATGATTGTCCTCAGTATCTAATCTCAATGTTAATAAAGAACTGCCCGATTCTTCCGTTAATAACTTATCCCAATTTAATGAGCTGTTCTCGTTAAAAAATTGAGTAATTACATCAGTTGGAGTATTAAAATCATGGACGAACTCGCTCAGCCGATATACAAAATGATAGTTCATGTTGGAGTAATACAAATTTTCAAAGAGGAACTCGTCTACTACTCTGGGTGTTAAATTTCCGGTTACAAGTTCCTCGGTCATAATTTTATGAATCATTCTATAACGTGCTGCCGATGTTTTCCCCTCTTCACCAGCACGTTTATTATAATTGGGAATATCGTGTGACTTGAATAAATTATAGTATTGATACTGATAAAGGTTTTGCAACATTGGTATTGTTATCAATTATTTAACCCCCGGCTTCTACAAATATTACCATAATAATCTCTTATTATAGGAGATTTGACAACCGGAACGTCTATTCCTAACTTATAGTCTGAAAATAATTTCATTCGTCAATAAGTTTATTATCTTCGCCTTCAATACAAATAATTGATTTATACACAGTATATACGAACATACGTTCCTTTTCAATATATTACCCACCAACCGAAGCTGGTGGGCGAATTCGAAAGCGTTTGGAGATCTACTCTTTAGTCTTACCATCACGCTTATTAAAAGCCAGTTCAAAGAGCCCTGTCGCTGACAGCCCTGCAAGTCCACCAGCCCATAATCGCAACGTCAAGTCCAAATCTGTGAATGCATAGGATATTGCCCCCACAAACAAGCCCACCACAAGCCCCACCAAGGGTAGTAGATTCTTGGGAATATTAACAGTCGTCTTTACCACTTGAACTAGCGCCAGTACGAACACAGCGAGCACAGAGGCGAATGAGAGCACATTGTTTAAAACTTCGTTATTCATTAATAATTCCTCCTATTCGATCGGCATCCCTGCAGCTCGCCGCAGGTGATTTGCCCTATTGTTAAAGTAAGCCATTGCTGTTTTATCGCCTTTTATCCTAGCTCCTTGCCATCCGGATGAGAGCCACCGGAATATCAGCTCTTGAGCATTAGACTTGGGCAGTTGCTTAAATGGAGCCTTTGCGCCTGGCTGTAATGGCATACAGGCAGCCATCCGAAGGTTATCGGCTAAGTTATGGAAGTGTGTCGCTCCTACCGCATCGCCAGCCTTATGTGCCTCAAACCATGCCGGGGATACGTAATTATCGATCAGCAGCTGAGCCACAACGGCAGGCAGTTGTATAGCCGCAGGCGCGACGATAACTATAGGCTGCTCTTGCATCTCTGCAGCCACATCATAAAGTAAGTCTTTGAGCGTCTTACCTGCAGTCTTCAGCGCTTGATCGATGTCTCGCTTACGGGATGGATCCAACTGCTTATGACTTGGGATATGCAACAGTGGATTTAGTCCCCACTTGTCGCAGCAATAAGCCATGTACCAAACAAACCTCTTATACGCCTCCTCAAAGACGATCTTACCTCCATAGCAAAGTTCCACGCCCAGGGCAATGTCATTCGCGTCATCCCCAAAGAGCTTGTTGTCAGTGATTACGTTGTATAACACATGCCATGCTTTTTCGGCAGGATCCGGACCGGTTCCCGTTGGTATGATCTCCAGTATCTTTTTATCATCAATAAAAACCTGAGCAGAGGCTGATCGATCTTTGAGATTTTGAAAGTAAGTAAAATGGTTATCTGCAGACGCTCCTGGATTACCTGTATCGTGAGCAACTAAAAAGCCCGGCGTACCAGAGGTTAACCTGGTGCCGGGCCGAACGCTATGTCGCTTATCAATATAACGCCGTTCGATTGGATATTTGTCCTTGATCATTATTTACCTCCCTAAAAATTGATTAGCTACAATGACACCAATGGTGATGCCGATAATATATTTGATCATGTCCATCCAGGCTTTACGTTCTGACCCACTATCTTTGTTGGCCTGCTGAAGCAACGAGAATATTTTGCTTTCTAGGCTATCGAATTTCCCCATGATGGCGCTGAACTGGATCTCCATCTTGATCGTGGATTCCTTGATCTGCTTGATGTTCTCCTCGTGCCGGTGATCGTTCTCTTCTAGTAGCTTAAGCTTCGTATTAGCCGTGACATTCTCAGCTGCCAAACGCGTAAACTCGTGGGTCAATGTAGACAACCCCTCCTCCACATCCTCCAATCGTTGTAGTGGCACTACATCATCAGTCCCTCCTTGTTGATCTGTTCCCCCATCTGCCATCTGACCCATCTCCCTGTTCTCGATATACGAATAAAAACACGCCCCGGAGAGCGTGCCTGTGTTTAATATGGTACCTTGTCACGGGTTAGATCGTTGCCCAACTTTCTTTCCTCTCTGCGATCGTTACTGATAAACTTGCATCGCCATTTCTGCTAAAACATCCTCCACAAAATCTCCGCGCTCAACTTGCACCTCAATACGTGCATTGGCGAGGCGCAACTGTGTCTCCAGCGCAGCTATACGCTCGGCGTCCATCGGCTCTATAACTGGCTCCGGCTCTGCTCCTTGCGCTGGCTCGTCCGGCAGCTCTACCAATTCGGACTCTCCGGTCTGCGCGTTATAAACTAACTGCATCATGCACTGTACACCTCCACGATAGAACCATTAGCAACATACGCCGCAGTTAATGGTGCGTAAAATCCCACCTGAAGGGCAGTAAATGGTGTTGGGTTCTCAGTATATATTCTGCCTATTTTGTTGTCGGTACCTTGTGCCGCGGTATTGTCGTTGTACTGGGCTACGTAACTGGTCATTACTGTGCGTCGGCTACGTCTAGCGTCGAATGATATGTCCAAAACCACACCCCGGCTACCCATTCTGCCAGTAGAATAATTATTACCGCCTAGCGTGTTCGGGAATAAGTCATTCAAAAAGGGCCAGTCACTCGGGCGAATATCCCAGCCGTAGTTTTTGTCGTCCTGGCTACTAAACAGCAGGCATTTTACCGCGGCTTTTGATTGTGACCCCAGGTTGTCCAGCAAGAAACTTTTGATAATCGCTCTTTGAAAGTGAAAGCCATATGGTTTTGCACCTAGCGCCGTGATATTCACTGCAGCGCCTCCGATTGTCAATGATAACTGAAACGTGTCAGCTGTTGCGTTGACTACGTAGTGAATCGTCTGTGTTATTCCTGTAGGGTACACAGCACCGTCGGTTGACTGACCCTTATTCCAGGCTGGGAATACTATCATACCGTTTGTCAGACCATGGGCAGCTGCCGTAATGGTGCTCGTTCCGGTGTCTATTGCTGTATGTTGGATAACCGGGTTACCGTTGTAGGTGTAGGAAACCAGCAGAGTAGTACCACCACCCGAACCTGACGTACCCGGAATACCTTGTGGTCCGGGTTCACCTTGGATACCTTGTTCTCCGGGATCTCCTTTGTCGCCCTTTACACCTTGGATACCCTGAGCGCCTGTATCCCCTTTGTCTCCCTTTGGACCTGTTAACCCAGTGTCACCTTTAGGACCAGTGGCTCCTATTAATCCTTGAGGTCCTTGTATGCCTTGAGCTCCGATTTCTCCCTTATCGCCTTTAACTCCTGCTGCTCCGGTTGCCCCCTGAGGACCAGTATCACCGTGATCTCCCTTGGGACCCATAGCACCAGTCAGTCCGATTGGACCCTGTACGCCCGGAATACCTTGAGGACCCACGGGGCCTGTCTCTCCAGTATCACCTTTTGGTCCTTGTGGTCCGGTAGGCCCCGGCAATCCACTACCGCCACCGATGCCTGTACTAATAACAATCGTCGCTGGCCCCGGTCCCGGTGTTACATTGATTGGAACGTCGCTCATTGTGTCACATCCCTTGCAACGTTGATGGTCATCGTCACACTGCTAAGAGTTATCTCGCCTACAATACACTGGATATCGGTAAACAGAGTGCCAACTGGCCATTCACTGGTGTCGGATACCGTCAGTAAAAATATATCTGCATCGTCCGTTTCGGATATCGATACCTCAGACACTAGCCTACCCAAGCTATCACGCACTTGTGATCGTAGATCAGAGAGCGAAACTCCTGCCCACTGAGCTGTATATATAAAGGTGTCTCCCCGTTTTATGGTTAGGTCAGCCATCCTTGTGGCCTCCTTGTAAAAAAGATAGCCCCCGGATCGACTCCGAGGGCAAAATAAAAACGCCTCAATGGGCGCTGCTGTGAAACTATTCTTCGGTTAAGTATTCCAGGTCAGAGTCGATTAGAATTTCTTTTACTGCTGGTTTAAGTGTGCTTGGTACATCTTTATACGCCGTCTTACCCAAGATTACACGCTGTGCAAAAAACATCGCCATCATATCATCACCTCCCTCCAATTTTGACATGATCCAAATCACCACTCCGACAATCACTGATATACCATCAATGCCATTTCGGCAATGAGCTCCTCCATAAAATCAGAGCGATCCGACTGAGCTAGCACTTGTGCCTTCAGCAACGTCACTTGAATCGAAAGCGCTGGCTGAGGCGGTGTAAACTCACCAGGCGTTTCAGGGTCAGGGTAACTGAATAACAGTTCTTTCTTATTAGGGTCAATGCCTGTTAAGCGGCCTTCTATGAAGTCTTGGGCGTATGCACCGTAATCCACAGATATGACATCAACCGTATCTCTAACCCGTTCAGATAGACTCACGTATAACTCAAATTCTCTTTCTATTGTGATTTCTTCCACATCGCCGGAACGCTCTCCAGTTATTTGAACAATAGTTCCTGACGTTTTATCAAAGTATACACGTCTTCCAATTTCCATTCTTACGACCCCCTATTCGATTGCTAACCAAACCACAGATATGCCATTAACATAAGAGCCCATATTTATATACACATTTGTGTTCGTAGGTTTACTCGTGTGATAGTCCCACGGTTCAGATGAGTAACCGTCAAATTTAACCCATGTGTTATTAATCCACGCTTTAGCATATGCCCCACTTGAACCGATACTTTGGGCGAGTAAAACAGAGGGTACAAAGGTCAATCCGAGATGGATCAGACCCGACCCCCAAGCTACGGTGCCAGTAGCTGAACGTCTGCCCGCTACAGCTGTACCCGTTAAGGATATACCTGCTGCGGACGAAAATGTTTTCCCCGTTAGTACGTCGGATGCTACTGCAGTACCCGTTACAGCCGAAACTGTGCCGCCTGTAGTATATCCTGCGGGGATTGTTTGAGCCACTGTACTAGGGGACTTGTTCTGCGCACCGTTATTCGGCATACTCCCCGCAATAACTCCGGAGTCTGTTCCTAATGTATATCCGGTCAATACTTGAGCAACTGCTGCTGTTCCATACTCACCTCCTTCACCCTGTAAGATAAAATTTCCAGTGGTTGAATTGTACCTGATGGTATAGATACTCCCCGCCTTCAAGCTACCACTCACCAGCGCGCCTCCATTGGACTTCAGCACCGGTTTAACGCCAAGACCGTTTACATTTATCGTTACTGCTCCTGTATTTAAAATAGCATTTTTGAACGCAACAGGTAGCCCATCAACATAAGCTGTTGCGGCAGGGTTAAGAGTGACTACTTTGGCATTTGCTGTACCTGTATCCGGTGCATAACGAACATGTGAGGTATCCACCACATGAGTATCAACAGTCTGTCCATTGCTTGCAGTCACATTCCCCCCTTTTGTAAGAGGAAATAAATTATCCCATGCTGTATTTGCGCTGTTGCGTTGTGTCATTTGAAAGTTCTTATCTGCCATTATTAAACCTCCTTATACCAAAAATCGCCCGATAATGGGCTTGTTGGTGCTAGTGTTGCCATGGTTATTTTGGCCAAATTCGTAGGTTTGCTAAGTACATTCGCCCATTCCACGCTATCGGCCACAGCCGCTCCTGGTTCCCCCTGATCCCCTTTAGGACCCTGAGGGCCGGTTAATCCAATGTTCCCCTGTGCACCAGTGTCTCCCTTTGGTCCAATTGCACCGGTGTCACCCTTCACTCCTTGTAATCCTTGGAATCCTTGTGCCCCTTGTGGACCTACTTCCCCGATGTCTCCCTTCACGCCTTGGATGCCCTGCAGACCCTGAATCCCTTGAGCACCTGTCGCACCCTTGATATTGCCTCGAAGCGTCCACACTGCTGCGGCTGTTTTTTCTCGGATATCCCACGTTGATGTATTAATGTGAAAATCTCCACTGACTCCAAGGGTATTCGCGGGAACAGCTGTGCTTGAATACCATGTTTTTCCGTCAGCACCCTGCGCACCAGCCAATCCCTGTATCCCTTGTATCCCTTGTATCCCCTGCGATCCTGTGTCTCCTTTCAAACCTTGCACACCTTGTAGTCCGGTATCCCCTTTTTCACCTTTTAAGCCAATGGTTACATTTACCGTTTCAATGTATTCGACCAGTATATCCGTCCCGGTCATAACACCTACAGGAATTTCAAAGCTCGTAGCTGAAGTCTCTACCAAGGCAGCGTTCACTTGCTTCTGACCGTGCAAATACCAGAAAAGCGTATTTGTTCCTGGATTATAGCTACCCTTTGTTAAATTAAATAGGGTTTGCCCAGCTTGGACCGTAAAGATTTCCTGTTTAATCGTGATGCATTCCGGATTACTATTGCCGTGCAAAGTTCCGTCCGAAGCTATGGTTAAATTATTACCTACCTTCACGGCGCCTAAGGTTGTTATCGTAGCAATATTGGTAGGTCCCGCCGGTCCCTGGGAACCCGTATCGCCTTTGTCCCCTTTTACACCCTGAATGCCCTGATCTCCTTTAGCCCCCGCCGATCCGGTCAGTCCTGTATCTCCTTTGGGTCCCTGAACACCGGTTGCTCCAGTATCACCTTTTACGCCTTGAATGCCCTGCGGCCCGGTATCACCTTTTGGACCCTGGACACCTGGAGCGCCCGTATCTCCTTTAACACCAACAAGGCCCTGCGCACCCTGGATACCAGGATCTCCTTTAAGCCCCTGCGGCCCAACAGCACCCGTATCCCCCTTTGGCCCTTGTAGACCTTGAGGACCTGTTGCTCCGGGATCTCCCTTAGGGCCTTGTAAACCGATTGGACCTGTGTCGCCCTTGGGACCCTGCGGTCCTGCTGGGCCCTGTTCTCCTGTGCCCCCAGATTGTGACATGATCTGCGGGCGTTTTATTTCGCTCTGCAACTGACGGACTACAGTAGTGATGGTCGGGATCTCGTCACCAAACTGCACCTCTACTTTATAATCCTCTTCGTAGATTTCCCGCACTTCAGTGATGCGGGTATCCATTGAAACACCCCAATGGGCATCCCGTAGAGTAACGATGTCACCTAGGAACCAGTCCTGCTCAAAAATGAAACTACCCGTCTCCACCACAGCACCCTCAAAGGTTTGCACACGCTTATACTCCGCGAGCTTCTGTTGACCTATGGTGGTCAGCTCATCGACATCCTCTGCGCTTGAAGCATCGATGTATACCTCTCGGCGTTCAATTCCCGTGCCGGCACCAACGGCAAGCACAAGCTGATCCGCTTCCTCGCCTTTTCCCGCAGCATAACCTACATTCCTGAATTGACTATCCGAATCCACAAACTTTTGACTGGTGACATTTTCAAACTCCGTCGAGAAAATAACGGGCGGGTAAATGTCTTGCTTATCGGTGATATTCCGGCCCGTCAGTATGTCGAAAGTGACTCGTTTCGTCAGTACATTCAAACTTGTGAACCAACCCATATCGCAGAAACTCGCAATCTGACCGGTTACCCCTAGTAGTGGCTCATACCTTGTCTGCCAAGGCGTTTCTATTCCTCGGCCTTGATCTGTGGCAATATCAAAAAACGGAATCTTCCGCGCGGCGTAGATGCCGGTTGCGTAAGTTCCGTTGACAAGGTGATTATTCACATAATGCTTCATGACCGTTTCTGCCGGCCCCCGAATGCGATCATAGGTATCGGACACCGTGACACGTCGGTCCAGGATACCCCCTAGTGTCCTACCTTTTACGACAACAGTCTCGATTCCCTGCTCTGTAAGGTACAACTCCCGGCCCTCAATCATTCCGGATCGTTGGCCGTCATTATCAATCATTATGAAACAATCTTTTTGAAGAGCATCAGCATATTGTTTATTTACGGCGATGTGCAGTTCAAATTCTCCTTCACGGTAAAAACGCCGTGTAAACTGCAGGCTTTCATGGTTGTCAATTTCACCAATCCAATTGAATTCGATGTCGTAAATGCGTACGATTCCAGCCACAGCTTACACCCCCGTATGCATCCAAACATCACCCGCTATAGGGTTTGCTGGTGCTGTATCCCCTACAGCAAGCCGATTCCCGACCGTATTCTGTATGGTTGCAAACCAGCTATCCCAGGCAGACTGTATGCTGGCTAAAGAGCTGTTCCAGACATTCCACATTTCTGCTGCTGGAATGCTAATTAAGCTCGATACCAGGCCAGCGGATGTAAGGCGCTCATCGGTGATATCCGCCACAGATAGTGTAGTTGCCCCTTTTCTAACATGAATTTGAGCTAGCCCTAATTCTTTGACCGTGGCTGTAATTGTTAATGCGGGCACCACAGGGTTACTTGCTGCGATTCCTTTCTTAATGACAACCTTAATCTCTCGGGCAACCTCGTCAAATCGCAACGCGACCCGATCAATACGGTCAAGCATGGTGTCTGCTGGCGCAAGGGTTTTGATCAGCAACGAATCATTATGATACATGTACCCCCGAATCAACGCGTAGCCACTCTCAATGCTGCAGTTTAAACCTGCGTCTGTTACTACACGTAAGCCCGCATTGCCATTTTCAGTATACAAGCCGTCCGACAAAAACAATCCAAAGTACTCAGCATAGTCGGCTGCTGTATATTCCCGAATATCCGATTCCGTGGAATTAAAGAACCTGAACTTCTCCATATGTCACCCTTTCTACGCCCCGAAATATCGGTTGCGATAATTAATAGATATCGCAAACGGTTCAATTCCTTCTGGGTCGTCGCTTGTGTATTTCACAATATTATCCCCAGGCTGCAAACTCCAAAGGGAACTGTTTGGATCTATCCAGTGGAGCACATTAACTTTGGATCCGTTTGGCGCTTGGATCTCTACACGCTTATTACCGAAATGCGTGGTAATCGTGAGTTTGTCCCCACTAAGTAATACTCGGTTTACTTTGATATACCTATCAATACTATGATTAGTGATACAAGGGTTTGTGGCGGGTCCATAGATTTCAATCCTTACCGGAGTATCAACATCACCCTCATTTATCACATTTACACTCTTTGCCCCGCGGGTAGCGAATTGGTTCGGAAACCGAACCGGAAAACTCAGCCCACCAATCCATGTCGCAATAAGATCCGAAGAATCAAATTCATCCAGTAAATACGGATCCGGACAAAGGAACGAGGCGGTGAACAACTGGTTATTTGCATATCGTTCCCCCCATATAGGGCCCGATTCAGCAATACCACCAATCGTATAGGCCCTGTCATCATTTTGATAAACCAGTTGTCCCATTATTTTTGGGTTAAGAATTTGAGACAGTTGGCGACGAAGGGCATAAAGCTCATCCCTACTATTTGCCAATATCGCTCCCTGGATAGAGAGCAAACGGTCTTTAATCGCTACCCGGTACACCGTAGATCCATCCTGGAAAGGACCAGTCGTCTTCCGGACATCCGTATCCACACTTCCTATTCCATCAATATGTGAAAGAATAAAAGGTCGGAGATTCTCAAAGACAACCTTACCCCCTCGGTCATTCGTATAGCTTAATTTCTGCATTGTTCCTCCTCCCTACACAAGTGATTGTGCTGCTAAACGTGCCGCTCTAGAAATATCAGATGGGGAAGTCACCGGCGTATTAAATGTTTGGCTGACCGATACTACTGTGCCCTGTACCACTGGTGGAACAGAGTTGACCGCACCTTTAGCCTTTTGCTCAGCTGCAGCCTTTTTGGCGTCAGCAGCCTGATTAAGAACGGCCATTGCTGAATTCCTAGCGGCGTCGATCTGAGAGTTAATACCGGCAATCAAGCTGCTGATCTGATCCACTTTAACCTTGAAACCTTGGTACATCTTCTCTCCCAATGTCTGACCCGTGATATGGTAAGAGTCACCAAAATCCGTCAGTAACTTCAGAATATCCTTCTGCTGGTCTTCAATAATCATTTTCTCAGCTTCAGCCTGCAGGTTTTTGGCTTCCAATAGTTTTGCATAATGAGCCTGCGTATCTATGAGTTGTTTTTCCAGAGAAGCCTTCTGAGCCTCATAGACATTATTAATCCGGACTTGGTCCGCTTCGTAATCAGCTTCCATGAGTTCCTTCTTGTCGAGCAGTTGCTGCTTAATGGCATCGGTCTTTGCCTTTAGCTGATCTTGCAGTGTTTTCTTCTCTTCGTTAAGAACATCTTTCTTATCAGACAACTGTTCTTCCTGACGCCGCTTCTCTTGCTCAGCCAGGACCCTATTTAATTCCTTTTGAAGTTGTGCCCGATTGTAATCGTCATGCTCGTAATCAATTTTTGAAGTAAGTTGTCCAATTTTCTTGGCATCCTCAGCATCAACATCGGCTCGATTCTTCTGCTTTTGAGCATCTTCAAGGGCATCCAATTCCGCCTGAATCGCATCGATTTGAGCATTGAGCACTCTGTCCAGTGCGGCAATTTCAGCTTCTGAAGCATCCTCAGCAGCTTTTACTCGGGCTTTGTAAGCAGACTGGACAACTTCAAGTTGTGCCTTCTTCCACTCCTCATTTGCCGCCTGCGCTGCTTTAATGCTGTCTTCTTGTAATCGTTTCTCTTCGGTGTACTTTGCTTTGAGAGCATCCTGAACGCCTTTAGCGAGGTCATTGATACCATCGATTTGAGCTTTTTTCGTGTCCTCAGCGTAATCCTTTTGCAGTTGCAGTCGTTCATTTGTGGCCAATCGGATTTCCTCAGTAATTTGTCGCTCAATTCCCCTTTTCTCAGCCGCGGTATACCTATCATCAGCAAGTACTTTTGCTAGATAGGATTTATTTAAATAGATTTGATCATTATATAGTTTGTCCTTCAGCTTATAGGCTTCAGTATCGGATAAATTCTCACGAGCGACTCGATCCTCATAAGCTGCCTTTAACTGATCGCTTACATATTTAACAGCATCTGTACGGGCCTGTTTCTCGGCAGCAATCTTTCTCTGAGTGACTTCAAAAATCATATCATCAATTTGTTTACGTTCTTCTGCAGAGTCGGCATATAATTTCCGAATCCGTTGTAACCGTTCAATCTCCTGCGCCTCATTTAATTTACCAAGTGTCACAGACCTGTTGTAATCATCTAGCGCTTTCTCTAAGGACGCGTCACCCATTGTCTTCTTGACTGCATAAATCCGTTCTTCGATATCCATCCGCTCGTCGCCAGTCTTCACATACTTCGATTGGATGTTTTGGAGCATCTTCAGTTCCTCCGCCACGGCGAGCTGATCAAGGGCTTTCAAGTGTTCCAACTTCTTGTAGGCTTCATCTAGTGCCGTGTTTTCGTAGGCTTTAGGGGTACTTGTCTTTGTCTTAGGGATGTCAGGGTACTTAGGTGCAATGACTGGGGTAACTCCATATCCCTCGACTTTAGTTGGATCGGGAGCTTCGACGAGAGCTTGTAAAGCAGCCGCTTCTCCGCGTAACCTCGCAAGTTCATCGTTCATTCTTTTCAATGCTGCTTCAGCCAACCCCGAACTTCCGGTTATGTGTGTAATGGCGGTTGCTATCATAATAGCGGCCTCTTGCTTAGCTATGGCTGTTTTTGTTTCTTGGCTAGCCGATATTGCTTTTACTTTAATGCTTGCCCATTCTAGTGCAACCTCGCGCTCCTTAACAATGAGAAGGCCTTGAATAGCATCCGCGTTTATTCCTACCGCTGAAGAAAACTGAGGAAACTGCTTGGCTAATTCTTGTTGAGCTGATGTCCAGTCTGCCGTACCTTCTTTCGCTGCCTTATATTGCTTCAGTAAGTTTTTAGACTGAAGGATTTCAGCTGCTTTTACGGCTACTGTACTTGCACTATCGCTAACTTGGGAAGCAGAAAGAATTTTTGACTTTTTAACCGCATCGTCTATCGCTTTGTTTAAATCCATCTGTACATCTCTTAGTTTTTGCGTGGTTACCGCAGCAATCTTCCCGTTCTTGTCAATAAAATCCAGAGATATTCCGAACTTATTGGCTGTCTCTTCAAGATCTTTCATGGAGATATGCAAATCGCGAGCAGCAGAATCCAATGCGCCGATGTTATTACCCATAGCAGCTGAATCGCTTTCGGCAGCTACGCTAGTTAAAGCTTCGTAATACCGGATCAGTTCATCGATGGCGGCAACCTTTTCTTGATAGACATCTATTTCATTCTCTTGAATACCCTTTTCCTAAACCCGTTGTAGATCATCTTGAGCCTTTTCTAATTCTTCAGTTGCAACCCTATTGTTGTGGATAGCTACTGTAACAGCGGCGAATGCAGCAGCAACTCCTGCAAGGATGAGGATCACAGGGTTTGTAACTAGACCTATCATGGCAAGCTTTGCTGCTTCCGTAGCAGCTCCGAAAACAGCAATCAATCCCGTAAAGGTTGCGCCTAATGTTGTAATTGCCGCCACGGCCTCAGGATTATCTTTAACAAAAATGCCGATGGTATCAATAACTGGCTTAATCACACCTACCAAAACTGATAAAACAGGTATTAGTGAAGCTCCAAAATTCTGCGCAAGAACCAACGTGGAGGCTCCTAACGCTGCCTGCTGTCCTGAGAAAGTTTGTGTGTATAAAGCAGCATTGCCTAGCTGATGCTGCGTTTCTTTCATAATGCCGTTATACTCGGCCTGCCGCTTCTCCGCTAGGGTTAACTCCATATATGACTTGCCGAGTTCTTTAGCGTATTCTTTCCACATCACCGACACATTCTTGGTTACACCAGCATTATCAACGAGAATTGAGTTCTCATTTTTTAGACCCTCAGTAGCTGACTGAATGGCATACCCAAATGTGAGTGAGGCTTGCCGTCCAAAGGCAGCTGAGTCCTTGAAGCGATTCATGATATCAACGGCTTCTTCAAGACCAAACCCTCGTGATAATAGATTTTTAAGTCCAGTAGCAGCATTGGAAACTGGCATTAAACCATCTGAAGTTAATTGAGCCATTGCCTTTTGCAAACCAGACACGCTATTACCCGTATTCTCAGCTATTGATTTCAAGCCCAACATGGCGTTTGTTGACTCATTATAGGCGGATACGCCTTTCATAATTGCCGCAACGATCATAGCAAATGCAGCAGCGCCCACTACACCTGTTTTCGTATAGGCCGCTTGGAGTTCTTCTTGGTCAGCCGCTCGGCGGGTCTGGTCTTGGAGACGCTGCAATTCCCTTCTTGCCTGTTCCATCCCTCGCTCCAGCGCATCGGTGCGTAGTCGGATGTTTACTATCATATCGCCTAAATCCATATTTCCACCTGCCTTTTTGACAATAAAAAAGAGCCTTTCGGCTCAATCGATTACAATGTATCGTTCTCCCTGTGAAACAAGCCTCTTTTTACATGTTGGACATGTGACCCCAGTTTCATTGCCTATAATGGAAATGGAATGGCTGCAAGAAGGACAGATTAGCTTTTTAGAATTCCTCATATGCAATGCTCCATATATAGGCATGCCAATTGAGGCTAAGATAAGAGGGATACCAAGCAAAGCTCCTATTCCAGTTAAAGAGAGCACTATTCCAACTGGAATTCCGAATATCAGGCACCCTACTCCAAATACAAAACCTTCTTTAGTTTGCTTGAATTTATCGGCATCGTTCAATTCAGACTTTTGCCCTTTTTTTCTCTCTAAATGTTCCTTGAAATAATCGATTGTTTCTTCCTTCTCGTAAGGAATAGCATCTTTAATCGAGGCGTTGCAGTTTATACAATACATATCAGAACCATTATTTTTAGTACCACACTTAGCACAAAGCTTATACGCCATATACATTCCCCCGGCACAATCAAATTTTGAATCTATTGTACCAAATAAAGGAATAGCGGGATATTAGAAAAGTTCATCAGCAAAGACTTCTTCATCGTTCGGTTTCTCTGAGGGCATCTGCATCTTATTATGCTCCTGGAGGATTACCATAAACTCATCGAGATAATAGTCTTCTAGTAATGCCCGCTTCCCAATTCCGATAGACTGGGCTGCGGCAATTATTTTTTGGAGCCAAGCTTCAGAGCCGCCAGCGGATTTGCTTTCCATCCCCCCATCATCATTTTGATTTGGACGAAAAAATCCGTCATATCATTAACAGCCCAAAAAGCCCGCAACACCTCCAACAGTTCTTTCGGTGTCAAGTTGTCCTGGAGATGTTCAAACTCAGTATCGATCAGCTCCGCCACAAGCCGCAGGAACTGCTCCGGCACTACACGCAGCAATCGGGATACCAACTGATACACCGTATCTTCGTCAATGGCCTTCAGCTTGTCGAGGACCTGATCGGGCTTCATCCCCGGAAACAATTCCTTCAGCATGATCTCAGGCAGGTTCTCTATAGCATGCAGAGCTTTGATATATTGACCGAGTGGTAGCTTCTTCACCTTAATCCCGTGCAGCATCTGATCTTGTGGCAGGGAGGCGGTAATACTTTTGTCTCTCTTAAAATTGAACATTTATTTACCTTCTTCCATCGTAATTTTACAAAGAGAAAGAGCCCGACAATAGCCGAGCTCGATTGTTTATTTATGCAGGGATAGGAGTGAGTGTTTCCAACCAAGTGAGATCCGCAGCCGTTGTGGTATCCTTCATGTCTTTTACCAGGTTGTTCTTTTTCACTTGAGTAACCTTGCCTTTAATCTCAATCGCTGTAGCAGAGTCTCCAGTACCTTTAGTATTGACTGCATCAGCGATGGCAGAGCATCGAAGAGCGTAGACCTTGAACATCCGGTAATTTCCGTCAGAAGTGAGCGCCTGAAAAGAGATTCCAATCTCAGGAGCTACGTTATCCGCATGGAAGGAATAGACCTTCGATGTTGTATCGTAGGTTCCACCTTCGAAGTGAGCCCGGATCTCCAGAGGCAGTTCCGCAAGTGTAAGTGTAAAATTGAATCCATTCAAATCCGTTCCTGCTTCATAGACAGAATCATCCGCGTTAATGGACCAATCAGAGGAATCTGGTTCCATGCTGCACGTTTGGGCACCTGAAACGGGTACCGCCACACCAGCTGTATATCCTGTGGCATCATTCTTAGTAATCGGGAACAACTTCAAATTCTTAAAACCTTTCAAAATCTTAGCCATTGTCAGGCCTCCTTCATAATGGTATATCTCAGAATCTTTCGTTTCACTTCACCAGACAAGTCATCCGTTCCAAATGTACGCCAGAATCCCATACCCTTCATAAGCTCATCCACGCCCTGTGAGAGAGGTTCAATTTGTTCCGTACCATTTCCCCAGACTTGGATATAAAACTCGATGTATGCCTCTGCCGCTTCGTCGTCGCTGGCATTAGCGTCTTGGTTAGTCGCTTCATAAAAGGTAATGGACGGCAACGACGGCATAGACTCCGGGTAATCGGTTGTAACCGGGTAGCCCAGTGTTTTTAAAGCCTCTTTAATAGTCGGCTTCATATTAGTCATCATTTTGCTAGCAGCCTCCTCAGCTCAGCGGCGACCGCGTATTTAACGTTGTATTCATTTCTCCGAAGTGCCGGGAGTAGGAACGGCTGCGGTTTCATCCCTTGGGTGGTTACCCACTTGCCGTTTGGCAGTTTAAATCGCCACGGTGTTTGTCGGCCCTGGCCGTTGGAGGCATGAATACCGGTACCCAGCTCCACATAAGGGGCATAATGGACGTTGGTCCCAACCTCACAAACAATTTCATTTCCTCTGTCGATAACCTTGCGACCTATCCGCGCTCTTAGATGGCCTGTATCACCAACCGGTGCAAGCCGCTTGGCATCCCTTTCCACAATAAGCCCGCCTTTATCCATAGCCTTTAGGGATAAAAGTTTCACATCTTTGCCTGCTCTCAGTAACTTTGCCAAGGTGTCTGATATATCGATCTCTATCTCCACCGTTACCGCCTCCTCAGCAAGCACTCATAATGTTCAGGCCAAGGGGTAACACTCACTACAATGTAATCTGGCTCACCCTCTCGATTTGTCAGGTACGCTCCAACTCCTTCTACCAAACTGTCATTGGGCCGGCAGAAAATCCGGTCTTGGCAATCCAATTGAAGGCCATACTCCTGCAGTGCTAGAGCGCTACTAAATGGCTCCTTGTATGCTTCGGTGTAATCCGAACCCGACCAGACCGTAACCTCTCCACCGTGCGGACCGTCCTCCAATGTGCTGGACTTGAACCACAACTCAGCGTTTTTGATTAGCGGAAAGATAGTGGTAAAGTACCCGCCCCTATCATAACGTCCTCATCCGGCGGTAACGGTTAAGCTGCGGACGAAAGGCATCAATCATTTGATCAATGCCTCCGCCGCTTTTGTTGTCAGCAAATTCTGTCCGGACTCCCCCGACCGTGATTGCCTTAACTGTCCGCTCTGTGTTGGTATCCATTTGCTGGCTCCGGTATCGTTTAAGAGTAATCTCTATTGCCACATCCTCTAGCCCAGGCGGTAACTCCGAGAGATTACAGTAATTCAGGATTTTTCGTACCGTGCTATTCAGTAAATATTCAAGGAGATAGTCTTGATCCGTCGCTCCATCCAATTCCAATCCCAGCAGCAGTTTAAGATTTCTCAGCATCGGGATCAGCTCCCTTTTCCTTCTTTGATGTTACGGCGGGTGCTGTCGCTTCGTCCATAGCGAAACCCCGGGACCGAAAGTAGCCTAACGCTTTGGCATCCTCCGTTTCACCAATGCCATTTTCAAAGCGGACCCCCGCGATCACTCCGGTAAATTTCTTATCAGCCGCCTTAACCTTTGGCATCTTACTCGTCCTCCTTCGCTTTCTCCGCTCATGGATGGCTTCCTGGATCACTGCTAGCACTTCATCTTTCTTGCTTGCTTCCCCCAAGATCGATATTGTTCTCCTTAGCGTAAGCTTTAAGAGCCGGAAGCTTCATTTCTTCCAGAGATACGTCTGCCTCATCAAATTCCGGCACATCATCACGGCGGATTACACCGTCCTTAATAAGGCATCGATTTCAGTAGGTAAGATATGAATAGATTCTCCGGCTTTATAAAACCGTTTGTTGTACTTGGCCCCGGTAATCAATGGAACTTCAATACGTTCTCGGACGCATATCATCCTTTCAAAAAAAATAGGAGAGGCTAAGCCCTCCTTAAACAACCTTGGCAATAAAGATGTTGTCGATAGTCTCAAACGACGGCAACGTGATCGCTGAAACAATTGTTTCGACGTTCACAGGGTGCGGCTGTTTAATAGTAGTGATAGCAACGCCGGTGTTAACAATAGAAACTTCTGCGCTGGTTGCACCGCTCATCAGGTCGGCTTCTTCTGGAGTTGTACCAAACCATGTTTTTCCCAAAAATCCATCCGGAATTAACGTGAAGTAATCATCTGGGTAGAATAAGTGATTGCTGCCATCTTGCAGAGCATACTTCTTGTTATATACTGCGATGGTCACTCCCAGTTTAGTCTCCAAGTATTGCCGCATAAGCGCATCAGTCATAATGATGTTTTGTCCACCCAGCGGATTCATGTCCAAGCGGATTTTTTCATTTGCCAAGATGTTATTCCATGTTTTACGGGTACAAATTGCCTTAGTTGGCCGGACACCTTGCTCATCTTCGATCGTATCCTGCCACTCCTTAATATCTGCAACGATATTAGCGGTCGGATCATCCCATTTATCTGTGCCTGTGAGAGTGGTCTTGTGTCCCGCCTTCATCTTGTAATCATAATCCAGATCGATCCGATTAGCAGTGATTCGAATCTTGCCAGAAGAGAGGAGTTGCATGCGCATGCGTTCTGCATTGACTTCAGCTCCGCTTACCAGGCTGGCTCGGTCATCATAGATCTGTTTGATCAGAGATTCGACATAAGCGCCATTCTGAGACTCTAATAGTCTCATCAACTCTTGGCGGTCCTTCTCTTTCAGGAGCATAGCTTCACGGAAAACGGCATTTCAGTCTCTACTTTGCCAAATCCGATTCGATCCCTCAATGTAGCCTTTGTATCAAATTCTGAAGGCATCAGAGCGACTGGCAATCCACCTGCACCTTTGATCCACCCGAGATCAAGTCCTAGTTTCTTCGATGCTGGGAACAGCGTGGCACCCAAATACGGGATTGTGTTTGATGGATTAGCAGCGATATAAGCCGCGATCTCTGGAGCTCTTACTAAATCTTGAATATTCATAGTTAATTGTCACCTTCCCTTTCTTAGTCGATGAATGCGATCTGCTTCAATGCTACAATTTCCTCAGCGGTAGGAGCAGTCGGGATTTTATTTTTATTAATGAACCCATGAAGAACAAGAGCACCTGGAGCCGGACGGACGTTACATCGGTATCGTTCAAAAGCACGCCCTCGGCGTTCGATACCCCTGTTGTAGTGGTTGCTTTAACAGCGAGTACAGTATCGTCAGCAAGAATTCCCCCTCCAAGGATGGTGCCAGCACGAACAATTTTCTTGCCGTCAGCATTTGCCGTAACGCCAGCGTTACTCACAGTGATTGCTACCGCGACATAGTGATCAGGGAATTTAAGAATTTCTTTTTGTTTCCGTATGTTGTTTCTATGAATTTACTCATTTTGATTTATCCTCCGTTCTTATTTGAAATAACTTTCTCGGGCCGTATCCAGCCCTTCATTACCTTTAGTGGATTCAGCCAATTGCTTTCCAAAGTAACCGACCTTCATCACCTTGATCGCCCTTGACTGATCCTTACCATCCAACAGTGAGCGTCCCTTTAAATTTGAAGCCTCCACCGCCGCCCTTATCCTCGTTTTAAACAAGTAGGCATCCGACGTTTGTAAAACTTTGAGCTGATCGTCCAGTCCAACCACCTTACCGTCATCGCCGATGACCAACTTCCCTTTATCAATCAGCCCGGTAACAACCTTTTCGTT